>CAVOAK010000008.1:0-36561 GCA_963693665.1 Alphaproteobacteria bacterium
GAGCAGCTCGACGGCACCGAAGTTGTCGAACACGCAGATGCGGATAAGCCGGGAGCGGCTGAGCATGAAACGGGCGAGGAAGGACCTCGCAAACGGCGGCGGCGTGGACGTCGCGGTGGTCGGCGGCGGTCAAACCGGGCACAGGCTGAGCGAGACGGGGCGGAATTAGGCGATGCCTCCGTCAACCCTGTCAGCCAAACGGAAGAGGGCGGTGAACCCATTGCCGAGTCAGACACTGTTGTCGCAGAAACAACTGAATCTGAAGAAAATGAAAATGTGAAGTTGGGCGAAACAACCGATGAACAGGCACCTGCGCCCAAACGGCGGCGGCCAGCCCGGCGGAAACCTAGCGTTGCAAAGTCAGCAGCGAAAACGTCGGAAGACCAGTCGCCGGGGAATGGGAGCAACGGTGATTCCACGACGCCAATAGAGGGGCCGCCCACACGGCAGAATGGCGAACATGCTGAAGGCGACAGCAGTGCCCCAACCGCTGGATTAGGTACGTCACCTAGTGAGCCAGTTGGCGCTGACCCTTCATCGTCAGATGAACCAACTGTATCTGGCGACGACGAAAACAAACCTGCACGCCGTGGCTGGTGGCGGCGGGCGATCGGCTAAGCGTTGCGCCGCGTCGCATGATCGGCAACTAGAGCTTTTGCCGCGCTGGCAATTTCGTCGGCGCTACCCGCAAAAGAAAAGCGTATGAAGCGCTTACCCTGCTCTGGATCAAAATCTACGCCCGGTGTCGCAGCAACGCCGGTACGATCAAGCAGTGCCTGGCAATAAGCCTCGCTGTCGTCGGTTATATCACTGACATCGGCGTAAATGTAAAAGGCCCCATCAGCAGGGGCCAGCCGCTCGAAACCGGCTTTCGGCAGTTCGCGCAGAAGAAGCTTTCGGTTATCAGCATAGCGCACGACATTGGCATCGAGTTCTTCCCGGCACTGAAATGCAGCGACACCAGCTACTTGTGAAAGAGTGGGCGGCGAGATGTAAATGCTTTGTGAAATGCATTCGATAGAGCGAGCGAGATCTTTCGGCATCACCATCCATCCGATCCGCCAGCCAGTCATTGAAAAGTATTTTGAAAAGCTATTTACGACGATCGCATCGTCGGCAAACGCAAGCGCACTCGTCGCTGGCTGTTCATATGAAATGCCATGATAGATCTCGTCGGAGATCAGACGGATTTCGTACTCCCGACAGTAATGACACAGCTCTTCGAGCTGGGCCCCTTTAAGCATAGTCCCAGCAGGGTTTGACGGGCTCGCCACAATTAGGCCGTGCAATGGGCCCTTGGCCCGAGCGCGGTCCAATAAAGCTGGAGTGGGCTGGAAACGCTCCTCTGTTCCACAAGGCAACAGAATGGGTTCAATGCCCAGCGCAGAAAGAGTGTTTCGATAACATGGATAACTGGGCGACGCCAAAGCAACAAGATCGCCTGGATCGAAAGCTGACAAGAAAGCCAGTACGAACCCAGCTGAAGATCCGGTCGTCGCAACAACCTGTTCGATGTCTATGGATATTCCATAAAAACTTTTGTAATGCCCGACGATGGCTTGGCGCAGCTCTATGGTCCCAAGCGCCTCGGTGTATCCTAAACGTTGATCAACAAGCGCTGCCTGTGCCGCACGAATTACGCCTTGTGGTGCGCCAGTGCCTGGCTGCCCAACCTCGAGGTGATAGACCGCCTTGCCCGTCGCTTCGCGAGCATTTGCCGCACGCATCACCTCCATCACTATGAATGGTGGTATTTGCCCGCGCGACGCAACTTTCAAGCTCATCGATACTCCCCGTACTTATTCTCATATCGAACGGTCGTTTGCTGGCCTTCATTCATCTGCGTGGGCGACCAAACCGGCACCACGAAAATCATGAGCGACTGCGCATTGAAGATCTGCCTCCACCCCTGGCAAGCCGGATGGACAGTAAATTGCATTGAATTTGCCAAGAGAAGCGCCTTCACGGACGCGGTGGCCGCGTGCAATCAAACCTTGCACAATTTGTTTTCCCGCATCTGTTTCTGCCAGCACTATATCGGGAACTCCTCCATGATGAATGCGTGGCAGGTTCATAGCCTCTTCAAGTGGCAACCGGTCAATTATGGTGCGCATTGCGATCGCCATCATCGCATTCGATACTGCAGCACCACCTGAACCGGCGACCGCAAGCCTAAAAGTACGAACGTGCGTGTTGGAGATCATCATCGGACCTAAGGAAAGCGGATTTCGCTCGCGGTTGTTCGGCGACGCAGCCAGCACAATTCCAGTGCCAGGCGCAATGCGCCCATTCCCAAATAGCTCGTACATTGTGAAGCTGCAGGCAACGGCCTGCCCGAAGTTATCGACAACCACAAAGCTCGCACCCGCTGCATTCTCTCTGAACGCCCGCGGAGGCGGGTTGAGATCACTTATCGGCGTCGCTCGGGTTGGCTGGTAGGTGGCCATCAATTGCCGGGCACGTGCTGATGACACGAGTGCAGCAGATGGAAGTTTTGTGTTGCCGTCAATCGCCATCCAGCGCGTCCGCTCAGCGAATGCACGCTTCGCGACCTCAGCCAATAAGTGAGGACGTTCGGCGGCTGGCGTGCTCCCATATCTATCGTCGGTAGTCAGCATTTGCCACATTTGGCCCGCCGTTAGGCCAACGGCAGCAGGCGGTGGTGCAAAGCTAATGACATCGTTGCCATAGAGAATAGAGACCGGTACACGCCATCGAGGGAGAAAGAAGCGCAGGTCATCGCTGGTCAACGACCCACCAGCCGATTGCGTCGCCTCAGCGATGCGGCGCGCAAGCGGCCCTGTATAGAATTCTCCAGCCCCCTTGGTCCGGATAAGTGTGAGTATCGCCGCCAGATCCAATTGCCGTAGCTGTGCGCCTTCAGACAAGGGTCCACCGTGCAAACCACCAAAAATACGACGTGATTCTGGATCTTGCAGTAGAGGTTCCGCAGCGAGCTGCAGATCGCGGGTGAATGCACGCGACAATGGATGCCCAAATCTGGCGAGCCTCTCAGCAGGAACGAGCAACTCACGCCAATCAACAATACCATAGCGGGCATGAAGCGCTGCCATGCCGCGAGCGTTCGCCGGTACGGCACTTGGACGGGTGGCCCCTTGCGTTGTTTGCGCGGAAGCCGGAGCGATAAAGTCTAATGCCTCTACCTTTCCGGATTGTGGATCATGTACGAGACAGACACCGCCACCGCCAAGACTTGCGACCGAGGGGAGTGTGACAGAAAGAGCAAAATACAGGGCGACCGCCGCATCAGCAGCAGTACCACCAGCAGTCAGCACATCGCGGCCGATCAGAACAGCATTTGGCTCATCCGCAGCAACGGCACCGAAAAAGCCTTGAACATACCCAACTGTACCTTGCCCTATATCGTCACCTGAACAGCTGGCGAGTCCGAAAATGAAGAGCACCGCAGCAACACCTTTGTTGCGCCACATTCTGCGCATACATAGATTAGGTCGTAGTTGAAACTCTCGGACGTGATTATTCTTTATGCGGCGCATGCGTTTCACATATTTCCTTTGCTCTTGTTTACTAGCCTCATCGGCCAGCTGGCCATTTGCAGGCGCATTGTTTGCGGCCGAGCGAATTACCATCATCCGCGACACGGAAATTGAAAATACCATCCGAGCCTACACTGCGCCACTCTTCGCAGCAGCAGGTCTAGATGCCGCCTTCGTACGAATTCACTTGATAATGGATCATAGGCTTAATGCTTTTGTAGCTGGTGGCCAGCAAATATTTCTCCATACAGGTCTCCTAAGACGCGCAGAGAATGCAGGTCAAGTGATCGGCGTGTTAAGCCATGAAGTAGGGCATATTTCCGGCGGCCACCTCGCCCGTCTCGACGAAAGATTAAAGAACGCCAGCGCTCAATCCATCGTCGCCATGGTGCTCGCGATCCCTGCAGCAATCGTTGCCGGCGATGCCCAGGTCGCTGCCGCAGTTCTGTCTGGAGGCACTGCGTTGGCTTACAATTCCTTGCTTCAATATACGCGAACCATGGAGTCCTCCGCAGACCAGGCGGCCATGTCGTATTTGGATAGCAGCCAAATATCAGCGCAAGGAATGCTTGAGTTTCTCGAGCTGCTTTTGAATCAGGAAGCTCTTTATTCGTCGGGAAACAACTCTTACTTAAGCTCTCATCCGATAACCCGCGAGCGCGTTGATTTTGTGCGCAACCATTTGAAAAACTCGAAGCTAAGCGGAAAGCCATTACCTGCCGTACTAAGCAACATGCATCGTCGCATGCGAGGCAAACTTAATGGATTCATCGATCCACCCGAGGAAACACTCGCAGCCTACTCTGTAGATAATCCTGACATAGAAGCAAAATATGCGCGGGCCATTGCCCTCATGCGTCAGAATGACATCGACGAAGCATTGGCAATTGTTGACGGGCTGCTGGCCCAATCAAGTAAAGATCCATTCTTTTTGGAGCTCAAGGGCGATATTCTGCGTAACGCTGGCCGTGTCCGCGAAGCGATAGCGCCTTATCAAGCTGCAGTTTTAATCGCACCTTGGGCAGCACTGATTCGCGTCAACCTCGCCCAAGCCCAACTCGAACTCAATGATAACAATTTGACGGGCGACGCACTCAAAAACATAAATGAAGCGTTGCGATATGAGCCGGGTCTAGTTCAAGCATGGCATCTTGCCGCCATTGCCCACGGTCGACGTCAAGATTTTGGCAATTTGGCTCTAGCGCTCGCTGAGCGGTCGATATTGCAAGGCAGAAAACCTGATGCGCGACGACATGTAAAACAAGCCCAGAAATTTTTTCCCGAAGGTTCACCAGGTTGGCAGCGTGCTCAGGACATTGGCAATGCCGTCGCGGATTAAGGCACTGAATTTACGACTTCACCTTTCTGTGAAAGCGGGTTTTATGCGTCGCTTGTTGCGAGTTGGCTTGGCATAGTGCTGTTGGGTTTAAACTATGAGGTAGTCATGCTGTACGCGAAAATTCGCCAGATATCCGTTTCCATTCTGTTTGCAAGTTTGATTGCCATCGTAATGCCGTTGGCCGCGTTCGCACAAACAGCGACGATGCCGGACAAGCAGGCGATTGAAAACATAGTCCGCGAGTACATCCTGAAAAACCCAGAACTTGTCATCGAGGCGATCGAACTGTTTCAGGAAAAACAGCGGGTCGCAGAAGAGGAAGCTAAAGCAAATGCCCTAAGTGCTCGTACAGATCAGATCTATTCCGATCCAGCAACACCGACCAGCGGTGAGGCGAACGCAGGCGTCACCATTGTCGAATTCTTTGATTATCAGTGCTCTTACTGTCGCTCGATGTCGCGAACCTTGTTGGATATCGTCGATGCAAAGGAAGATGTTCGCATAGTATGGAAAGAGTTTCCGATTCTCGGTGAAGACTCTGTCTTTGCCTCACGTGCCGCACTTGCCGCAGGTATGCAGGGCAGGTATCTCGACTTTCATCGCACACTTATGATAACGCGATCGCGCCTGTCGCAGGATTGGGTGATGACGCTCGCCGAGGGAATTGGTCTTGATGTCGAGAAGCTGAAACAAGATATGGGCTCAACCCAGGTCACGCAGCAAATCGGGGCGAACCTGGATCTTGCACGGCAGCTCGGCATTCGCGGCACACCAGCCTTCATCATAGACGGCGAGGTATTTCCTGGCGCACTCGATCCCAACAGATTGAAACAGCTCCTCAACGACGCCCGAAAATCCTGAACTAAGTGTGCCAACTTGGCACAAATGTAGATCCTATTTTGCCGGCGCGTCGGGCTGATTTTCCGGTGCAGCGTCGGCGAATGTAGGCAAATTAAGGCACGCTTTATCGATTCGTAAAATGATAGGGTAGGCAGAGAGATCTGCGTCAAGCACCCGCGCGTTAAAGATTTGTGGGATCAGGAACGCGTCTGCCATGCTTGGCGTATCGCCGTGGCAAAATTGGCCCGTCGACGAGCTTTCCGATAGCATAGCCTCAACGCCACCGAATCCCTCGGCTAACCAATGATGCTGCCAAGCGATTACTGCCTCAGCGTCAAGGCACATCCCGTCCGCTAAATGCCTGCGCACGCGCAGATTGTTGAGCGGGTGGACCTCGCAGGCAACTGCGAGCGCAATCGCCCGTACACGAGCGCGGCCCACTGCATCTTTGGGCAGCAAAGATGGCTGAGGTCGGGTTTCTTCGAGATACTCGATGATCGCTTGTGATTGTGAAATCGTATTATCTCCGTCGACAAGCGTCGGAACAATGCGCTGCGGGTTAACGGCGCCGTAGGCATCTGCCTGATGATCTCCATCCAATAGATTGACGTATTGGTGTTCGACATCAATTCCCTTCAGATTGACAGCGATGCGGACGCGATAGGCGGCAGATGACCGCCAAAAGCCATAAAGTTTCATTTTCTGCTCTCCAAATTTAGGAAATCCAAATCTACCATTCTCACCAAGTACGACGATGGTATTGATCCATCGCCAAGCGGAAATTCACAGGTTCGCAATATCGACCGGTTCAAGCTTATCAGCCGGCTGGAAATCGAATACGCGCCCGTAAAAATACAATTCCGACTGTAGAGCCCGCTCAATGTTCTCCGACAGTCTGAAGCCATGACCTTCACCTTCAAATGCAACATAGGCGACCGGCAGATTCTTGTGCAACAAAGCATCCACCATCGCTTTGGCCTGATTCGGCGGCACCACTTTGTCGTCAAGGCCTTGAAAGAAGATTACCGGACAGGCAAGTCGTTCAGTGTGATGAATGGGTGACCGTGCCCGGTAGAGTTCCTCGTCCTCGGGCCAACACCCGACGAGACCATCAAGGTAGCGCGACTCAAACTTATGAGTATCGCGAGCCAGCGCCTCCAAATCGCCTATGCCGTAGTAACTTGCGCCTGCACGAAATACATCGTGGAACGTAAGTGCGCAAAGAGTGGTAAATCCACCGGCGCTCCCTCCAGTAATGACAACGCGTTCACCGTCGACGACTTCGTTACCAACAAGGTATCGGACACATGAAATGCAGTCCTCAACGTCCACTTCCCCCCAGCGGCCGTTCAAACGTCTGCGATACGCGCGGCCATAGCCGCTACTTCCACCATAGTTGACATCCAGCACCGCGAAACCACGGCTTGTCCAGAATTGAATACCAAGACTAAAGGAAGGAGTCGTCTGTCCAGTCGGGCCGCCATGACTCTTGACGATGAGCAGCGCTTTTTCGTGCTCCGGGGCCGAGTAGTTGCAATTTACCGGTGCATAAAAATACGCATGAACATCGCCTCCGTCACCGGACGGCACATCAAGCGCCTCGCCAATTGAAATGTATTCGGGATCGATAGTGATATCCATCGCGCGACGCACTACTGTTGGCGCCACAGCGTTCAAATCGAAGAGTACTAGCGCACTAGAGTCGGCTACGTGTCCCGCGACGAACGCTGCTTTTTGACCGAAAATTACCAGGCTGTTGAATCCACAGTATTCTGTTTTGATTTCACATAGCTGCCCGTTTTTTTCCAATCGTCCGAGCTGCCACTCACCGTTCACGGCGTATGTGCAAATTATGTCGCCGTCCGTTGTGAACCCAAAGGTTGTCATTCCAAATGCCCATTGCGGACGACCGAATTCCGCGGCCATGGGGCACAAGGCGACAACTTCATGCTGCGCGCCATCCCAACGATAGAGATTCCACCATTCGGTTTGGTCGGAGACGAAATATAGCGCTCCATCTGGTGACCACGCTGGCGCAAATATGGATATTGTCCGACCGCCAGCCACACGCTCAACGTTTGCGAGCCCGCCATTCTCGGTGACATCTGCAAGCCACAACTCCGTACCATCCCACGGCATGTCGGGGTGTGACCAAGACAGCCAAGCCAAATACTGTCCGTCTGGGCTGAGGCGCGGTGCCCCATAGAAATCAGCGCCTTCGACGAGAGAGGAGACCTGTTGGTCAAAGCCAATCGAGACAATGCAGTTCTTAGGCTCGTCGTCACCCCGACCATGTTCTTCTCGAACAGCGATCAAACGGTTGTGCCGCCGGTCGACCGTCATGTCGGCGTAGCGATACGGACCTTCTGGTGTAAGGGCAACTGCGCTCGCGCGCTCCGGCATCGCATAAATCCGCTGATCTGCATCGTTGCAGAACCAAACATCGCCCGCGTCGACGACAAAGCTACCTCCGCCATATTCATGAACTCGGGAGCGGACGCTCATGTCAACGGGTGATACGTCGGCGATCGTGCCATCGCCTGATCGCTTGACCAGCACCGTCCGGCCACGCTCGGTCGGCCGCATTTCCATCCAGTAGACATCATCGCGGTCCAGGGCGACCTGACCCAGACCAACCGTCGCCTGAGAAATCAACCCCGCCGTAATCGGTGATTTCCAGGTGCCGTATGGGGCAACATGTGTCTTGCGCGGTGCGTTGATATCGGAATTTTCCACTAGCTGCCTATCACCCTATCGCTGATGCTTCTCAAAATTGAACTCAATTAACCCACGGCACCTAACTCACCTCAACCAATCGCCGATCACGGTGCCACTTAAGTATCCTATCAGTTGATTCGATCGCGGCAGATACGGTTAACTAAGTATTTGATGCATCGTGCATAAGCGATCGTCTGTATGCGAGCCCCTTTTGCACTCTCGCCGTTGCGCCTGAGTTGCGTCATGGTATAACCGCATTACGGTCGCTGCAGCCGGAAACAGGAGCTGAGCGTTATGGCGGGAGTACTCGTGCTCAACGGCCCCAATCTCAATATGCTGGGCACACGAGAGCCAGAAATTTATGGTTCCACGACCTTATTGGAGATTGAGGAGCGATGTCGCGAACGAGCAAAGATGCTCGGTCTCGAACTCACGTTTCTCCAATCCAACCATGAAGGCGAGCTCGTAACATGGATACAAGAGGCGCGGTCTGACGGTGTCAGCATTATCATAAACGCTGGTGCATATACGCATACGTCAGTGGCATTGCAGGATGCACTCCAATTGTGCGACGAACCGATCATCGAAGTGCATCTTTCAAATATTTTTGCCCGAGAGGAATTTCGGCATCATTCGTATATTTCTCCGCTGGCAAACGGCATAATTTGCGGATTTGGAGCGCATGGTTATCTCTTGGCGTTGGATGCAATCGCCGAACTTCGGGGCGCTGAGAACAAGAATATGCAAGGAAAGGCATAATGGCTAAATTTACTGTAGACAGCGAATTAGTTCGGACATTGGCTGATCTGCTAACTGAGACCGGGCTAACAGAAGTAGAGATCACGGACGGTGACAAGACGGTTCGAGTAGCGCGTCATGGCCACCCCGTTGCTGCGTCCAGAAGTTCAACAGACACGCATGTTGATACAACAGGCACCGTCGAAACCGGCGCCATGCCGGCGCCGACCGTCGATGCAGACCATCCAGGCACCTTGGTGTCGCCGATGGTCGGTACAGCATTCTTGTCACTGCAACCAGGTGCAGACCCGTTTGTGCGGGCGGGCGACAGAGTAAATGAGGGTCAGACGCTGCTTATTATCGAAGCAATGAAGGTGATGAACCCTATAGCTGCGGTCCGAAGCGGTGTCGTACGGAGCATCCTGGTCGAGGACGGCCAGCCGGTAGAGTTTGGCGAATCGCTTATGGTCATCGAGTAGCTGCCGTTGTTTGAAAAAATCCTTATCGCCAACCGGGGCGAAATCGCGCTACGGATTCATCGTGCATGCCGGGAAATGGGCATCCAGACCGTTGCGGTCCATTCGACTGCAGACTCCGACGCCATGCATGTTCGTTTAGCTGACGAATCTGTATGCATCGGACCGCCATCGCCTCGCGAAAGCTATTTGAATATTGCTGCCATCCTATCTGCAGCAAGCATAACGGGCGTTGATGCCATTCATCCCGGCGTTGGTTTTTTGTCGGAGAACGCAGCATTTGCGGAAATAGTCGAGGAGCATGGTTTTACGTTTATCGGCCCGTCGCAAGAGCATATTCGCGTGATGGGAGACAAGGTTTCGGCAAAACAGCAAGCGATAGCCCTCGGCATTCCAGTGGTTCCGGGCTCCGAAGGAGCGATAACCAATGATGTTGAGGCACTGCGCGTTGCCAAGGAAATTGGTTATCCGGTTTTGGTCAAAGCCTCGGCTGGTGGCGGCGGACGGGGAATGAAAGTTGCGGAAGACGCAAACCATCTTTCCGAAGCCCTTGCGATGTGTCGAAATGAGGCAAGAGTCTCCTTTGGTGACGATCGCGTGTATCTCGAAAAATTTCTTGCCCATCCACGGCATATCGAAATACAGGTGCTTGGCGACCAGCATGGCAACGTCGTTCATTTTGGCGAACGAGATTGTTCCCTGCAGCGGCGTCATCAGAAGGTTTTGGAGGAAGCGCCTTCGCCGGTGCTTAACAGCAAGGCAAGAAACTCGATCTGTAAGCTCGTGACAGACGCGCTCCGAAAGATCAAATACGCGAGTTGTGGAACGATAGAGTTTCTGTACGAAAACAATGAGTTCTATTTCATTGAAATGAATACGCGCCTGCAGGTCGAACATCCGGTTACTGAAATGATCACTGGTATCGACTTGGTGCGCGAGCAGCTACAAGTTGCAGCCGGCGCACCGCTTGAGTTTACCCAAATGGATATTGAGTTTACTGGCCATGCGATTGAGTGTCGTATAACCGCGGAACATCCGGAGACGTTTGCGCCATCTCCTGGACGGATAACCGATTATCATGCTCCGGGAGGGTTAGGTGTGCGGGTCGATTCAGCACTCTATTCGGGTTACCAAGTGCCGCCCTACTACGACAGCCTAATTTCCAAGTTGATTGTATTTGGAACAACGCGAAACGAGGCAATCATGCGACTGCACCGTTCCCTTGATGAGTATGTAATCGGGGGGATTGAGACCACCATACCGCTGCACCAAAAACTGGTCCGCGACCCGACATTTATCGACGGAAGCTATGACATCAACTGGCTAGAATCATGGCTGGAAAACGGTCCAGCACACGGTTGAACACCTTGCGATAACGAGACATTACCTGCATGGAAATGCCGAACCTTACGCCCGAGCTAATTTTGCGTGCCTATGCAATGGGCGTATTTCCAATGGCGGAGGGTCGCGAAGACCCCGAACTATTCTGGGTCGACCCGAGAATGCGGGGTGTCATTCCTCTCAGTCATTTTCACGTGCCAAGGCGGCTTCGCCGCGTGTTGCGGGGCGGGAGATTTGTCGTAACGTTCGACGAAATTTTTGAAGCCGTTATCGAGAACTGCGCTACGGCGACGACGCTAAGGCCGCGTACGTGGATCAACGACCGCATCATTACGCTTTACACGACCCTTCATCATATGGGCCATGCACATAGCGTCGAATGCTGGCTGAATGGCGAGTTAGTGGGTGGACTCTACGGCGTATCGATGTGCGGGGTTTTCTTCGGCGAGAGCATGTTCAGCCGGCATGTAGACTCGAGCAAGGTCGCACTTGTTCACCTAATTCTACGATTGCGCTCTGCAGGGTTTAGACTGCTTGACGCCCAGTTCATCACCAAGCATCTCAGTCGATTTGGTGCCCATGAAATTTCGCGCGATGCCTACAGAAAGCAGCTCGCGGCCGCTCTCAAGATGGAAGTGGACTTTAATACAATCATCGAGCAGGTGGACTTAGAAACGTTGATTCGTAGCGGTACGTGAGCTCTTAGTCAGTGGCGCTATCCACTGGAACGCGCATTTTACATTCCAACACCCATACATCATAAACAGGGTGTTCCAGCGCGCTTAACGCCGGGCTCGACGCGAACATCCAGCCATGAAACAAATCGGCCGGCGGTTCACCGAGGCGCGCCTCATAAATGTCGAGAAAAGCACTCGACTCCGGCGGCTCTTCCGGTCGCGTCCGCTCACACTTCCGCACAACAATCCGCAGCGCACCAAAACTCACCAATTCGTCGATCGTCGCCTCGAACGTCGAGACGCGTGCGGTTACTTTGTCTAAGCCCTGCATAACCACTTGCTCGCCCGGCAACATTGCGGCAACAGCTGCTGCCGGCAATACTACAGTCAATCCAGCGAAAGCGATCAACGAACCAAATTTTGCCATCCGTCGTGAGGTGCATAACACTGCAAGGCGCATTGCAGCGTTTGAAAACACAGCGCCAAATCCAGCAACAAAGCCAGCGTTGCGCCGAGATCGATCAGGGACCCAATGCTGTTTTGCCCGATTGGGAATAATGTCAGCTACCCGCGCCAGGATCATCCGTGACAAGAAAAATGACTTTCCCTAACAGTTCTTCAAGAGAAATTACGTCACGAGTGCTCGTCAGCTCTCCGCCTGACGCGAGTATTTCGCCGTCGGTGCCCGGTTCGAGCTTTATGTATTTACCACCCAGCAGGCCATCGCTGGAAACAGTCACCACAGTATTCATAGGGAGCTTTATGTCAGGCCGGACCGTCATCGTTACGACAGCGAGGTAGTCTTCTTGGTCAACGCGCTGTTCGACGACAGACCCTACTTTTACGCCACCGATGCGCACGTCATTGCCGACGGTCAATCCGTCGATAGCATTGAACTTTGCAATTACGCGATAACCATCGACGGGTCTCAAATCACTATTCGAATACGCAAAAATGAGGAACATACCCGCGATCAATATGACAACCCCGCCAAGTATAGTCTCGATGACGTTCCGTTCCATTGGTGCCTCCTTTCCTCTCATCATTTTGTCGATTTTTTGGCTGGATCGCGGTCCTTAAGGCGTTTCGCCTCCGCCGAGAGGATGACCTTCTGCAACAACTCTTCAAAGATTACCGAGTCCTGGACGAAATTAAACTCGTCACCAGGTTGCAGCATGTCCAATTCGCCGCCGGGCTCAAGTTTGAGGTACTTGTCCCCCAACATGCCTTCGCTAAGAACCATAGCGACGGTATCCGTCGGTAATTTGACATCAGGATTCAATCGCAGTGTAAGGATTGCCTGATGGGATTGAGGATTAAATTCGACGTGATTGACGCGGCCGACGGGCACACCGGTCAGCAATACATCACTGCCGCTCTTAATGCCGTCGATACTGCTAAACCGCGCCGTCAGCTCGTAACCGCTGGGCGGACCGGCACCTCGTTCGCTATACGCCGTGACAATAAACAGAGTTGCCAGCACCATGACACCCGCACCAATAATGGCATGCATATACTCGCGGTTCACAACATCAATCCGTTCGCTCTGGAGACCATGCTTCATAATCTCCAGTTGCCGCTGGCCGTGCTCCACCACGAAGCGTATGTCCTGGCGGACGATACGCCTGGGGCGTACCGGTTCGGTTGGATATGTGAAACTTCTGCCATGAATGCTTCGGGCGTCCGCCATCTGTCGGCAGATCATCTATCGTGTAATGAAGCCACGCATGCCACTCCGGCGGGACAGCGCTTGCTTCAACCTCGCCCCGATAAATAACCCAGCGCTTTCGGCGGCCGCTTTTTGGCAATCGTTTTGCCTGAAAGTAGCGGTGACCGAAATTATCAAGGCCCACCTGTTCACCCTTTAGCCAAGTATGGAGCCTAGTACCAATCGTCGTCATCAATTTTTACTTTGCTCGATGTTAGCGCCGCAATCGGACTGAGGTCCGCGCAGACTCAATGGTAGCAACAACTATATATGACAACAGAACCTTCGCCAACGAGGGCGATGAGCCAAGACGCCCCGCACTGATGTCCTCTCCTTGCGCTCAAAAATTGATGTCTTACATCATCGCATCTGCGTGTCACTGTCGCGTGCCTTTCATGCAAAAAACAGCGCCAATACAAAATGAGTGTTGGAACCGCAGAAACACTTATTTTTATTTGCAGCAATTCCTGCAGCCACTTCGAAATAGCCATTCGATGACTTTATTCACCTTTAGAACACTTCGTCTACAATTTGTGCTTCTAGTAATTATATCCACAATATCTTGTTGCACACCACGTGATATTGTGACTTACTTGTTAACAATTCATAGATGTTGAGATCAACGAGCAAGTTCTGATCTGAAATCGTGAATTGTCGAGGGTCTGAGGGGGAGGTCGGTTAGTCTAACTGTACCGAGATAGTACCGGTCTGCAATCCACCCTTGAAATTAATAATGAGCTGGCCTTCATGTCCGGCGAACTGCAGGCTGGGAGCCGTGTATGCGTATTCAACGACGTTTCACGCGAGAGGGTGAATCCCCCTACGAGGGCATTGCGTTTCGCAATGCTTCGAGCGAGATCAAAAATCCCGACGGATCGACTGTGTTCAGCACGGAAAATATTGAAGTTCCTTCCGCGTGGAGCCAAGTAGCCACAGATGTTCTTGCGCAGAAATATTTTAGAAGAGCCGGCATTCCAACGCGGCTGAGCGTCGTATCCGAAGAAGACGTTCCAAGTTGGCTCTGGCGCCACGAAACGGATTCTAGCGCTCTCGAACTTGTGTCAGAAGAGGAACGATACGTCGGCGAGAGCAGCGCTCGTCAGGTCTTTGATAGGCTGGCCGGCACATGGACATATTGGGGCTGGAAGAGCGGTTATTTCGACGGTGAAGCCGACGCCAGCGCCTACCACGACGAAATGCGTTTCATGCTCGCGCGGCAGATGGGAGCACCCAATTCACCACAATGGTTTAATACTGGACTGCATTGGGCATATGGCATCGAGGGGCCGGGACAAGGCCATTATTATGTCGACTATCGCACCGGCGAACTGACGAAATCGACATCTGCCTACGAACATCCGCAACCGCATGCATGCTTTATACAATCTGTAACCGATGATCTCGTCAACGAGAACGGGATCATGGGTTTATGGGTTCGAGAGGCGCGCCTTTTCAAATACGGTTCCGGTACAGGCACTAATTTTTCAGCGCTGCGCGGCGCGGGCGAATCACTTTCCGGTGGCGGTGAATCTTCTGGCCTGATGAGCTTCCTTAAAATTGGCGACCGGGCAGCGGGCGCCATCAAGTCAGGTGGAACGACGCGGCGTGCCGCAAAGATGGTCGTCGTCGACATCGATCATCCGGATATTGAGGAATACATCAACTGGAAGGCCAGCGAAGAACAAAAAGTCGCTGCCCTCGTTGCAGGCTCGAAGCTCTGTAACACTCATCTCAACGCGATAATGTCTGCATGCCTTGACGGCGACGACGAAAATTCATTCGACCCGAAACACAACGATGCGCTGAAGAAAGAAATACGAAAAGCACGGCGTGCGATGATACCGGAGAGTTATATCCAACGTGTCCTCCAATTCGCCGAGCAGGGCTTCAGACAAATTGAGTTCCGCACATTCGATACTGATTGGCAATCGGAGGCGTATCTCACTGTTTCAGGACAGAACTCGAACAATTCTGTACGGCTTACAAATGCGTTCATCGAGGCCGTGGAGAATGATTCTGAATGGACCCTTTATCGCCGAATTGATGGCAAACCGGCCAAGACCCTCAAAGCCACCGATTTATGGGACCAAATTGCTAACGCTGCGTGGTCCTCTGCTGACCCTGGCGTACAGTTCCACAACACGATCAACGAATGGCACACATGCTCGACTAGCGGACCAATCAACGCTTCAAATCCATGTTCCGAGTATATGTTCCTCGACGATACGGCGTGCAATCTCGCCTCGTTGAACTTAATGGCAATTCGAGGTCCGGACGGCCAGATCGACGTTCCTGCGTTCGAGCACGCTGTCCGACTTTGGACGCTAACGCTCGAATTATCAGTCGTGATGGCGCAATTCCCGTCCAAAGAAATCGCACAACGCTCATACGAATACCGGACGTTAGGGCTGGGTTACGCCAACCTTGGCGGGCTGTTGATGGCTTCAGGACTTAGTTACGATAGTGACGAAGGCCGCGCCCTCTGCGCCGCAATTACGGCGCTCATGACTGGCAGTGCATATGCAACGTCAGCAGAAATTGCAGAGGAACTCGGAGCCTTTCCTGGTTACGAGAAAAATTCGAAGGCAATGCTTAGTGTTATCGCCAACCACTACCGGGCGGCAGAAGGTCAGACCACGGGATACGAGGGGTTGACAGTAAAGCCGGTTCCGCTCGATCACGCCAATTGCCCACAGCCAGAGATCAGTCTTGCTGCACTTGCTGTATGGGACCGTGCACTCGCACTCGGTAATGCCAACGGATTCCGCAATGCACAGGTCTCGGTCATTGCCCCGACAGGCACAATAGGTCTCATTATGGACTGCGATACGACCGGAATTGAGCCTGATTTCGGACTGGTAAAATTCAAGAAACTTGCCGGCGGTGGATATTTCAAAATCATCAACCAGACCGTCCGAGAGGCGCTTGGGACCCTAGGCTACGACGATAATCGGATCGATGATATCATCAACTATGCAGTTGGCTTTGGGACGCTTAATGACGCCCCCGCAGTTAATCACGAAAGTCTAACGGCCAAAGGATTCACAAAAGAGGCGTTGGAGAAACTTGAAGACGCTCTCGGCAGTGCATTCGACATCAAGTTCGCCTTCAACAAGTGGACGCTCGGGGTGGAGTTCTGCACCCACACACTTGGAATTGATGCTCAGAAACTTGACGAAGCCGGATTTGATCTCCTTGAAGAAATAGGTTTCGAGCGCGCCGACATTGATTTTGCAAATCTTTTTTGCTGTGGGGCGATGACGCTCGAAGGTGCACCGCATTTGAAGCGTGAACATCTGTCGGTCTTCGATTGTGCCAACCCCTGCGGTCGGACCGGAAAGCGACATTTGTCCGTTGAAAGCCACATTCGTATTATGGCGGCGGCACAGCCGTTTGTTTCAGGCGCAATTTCCAAGACCATCAATATGCCGAACTCGGCGTCTATTGAGCAGTGCAAAGATGCCTACATGCTGTCTTGGCGTCTTGGGCTGAAGGCGATGGCCCTCTATCGTGATGGCTCAAAATTAAGCCAGCCGCTCGCGACGATCATAGCCGATGATGACGAGTTTGCAGATGACCTCGTTGATGCCCCGGCCGCTGTAGCTGCGCCTGCTTTGGCCGAAAAGATTATTGAGCGGGTTGTTGAAATAGCCGCTGATCGTCGTCGCCTGCCATCGCGGCGCAAAGGATATACACAAAAGGCGATCGTCGGCGGCCATAAAGTTTATTTGCGTACTGGCGAGTATGAAGACGGCCAGTTGGGCGAAATCTTTGTCGATATGCACAAAGAAGGTGCGGCCTTCCGGTCACTCATGAATAATTTTGCAATCGCAATCTCAATTGGCCTGCAATACGGTGTTCCCCTTGAGGAATACGTTGAGGCATTTACCTTCACCCGTTTCGAACCCGCCGGAATTGTTGATGGCAACAGCACCATCAAAATCGCAACCTCAATTTTGGATTACATTTTCCGAGAACTCGCAATCTCTTATCTTGGTCGACACGACCTTGCTCATGCGCAACCTGAAGATATGCTTCCAGACGCTTTAGGTAAGGGCGAACAACAAGCGGAACTTCCCGATAGCGATGCGATGGCAGCGATAAAGCGCGTCGCGAGTTCAGGTTACGTGCGGTCGCCAAATCTGCTGCTAATCGCTGGCGGCGGCGGCCGAGCCACAGTAGCGAGCGGTGGCGGCCTCAATAGCGCTGTCCAGTCTACCCTCGTCGAGGAATTTGCCAGCGCCGGGGCGCCCGATGATGGGTATGGCTCAACGCACGAGTTTGCTGACAACGCGACTGACGTAGCTTCAGAAGCTATTAGCGCAACGACCCTGGTCGCGACAGTAGATGCTGAACTTCACCGAATTCAAATCGCCAAATCCCGCGGGTTCGTCGGTGACGCTTGCGAGGAATGTGGCAACTTTACGATGGTGCGCAACGGGACATGCATGAAATGCGTGACCTGTGGCGCGACCAGCGGATGCTCTTGATGTAAAGAGTATCCCGATACGAGCTCCCTGTAACCTTGGGGGGCACGGCTTCGGCCGGCCCCTCATTTTTTTGTCCGAAGTTTGTATCTGGACGTGTAGCCTGGGAGCAAGGTTCAAGACTGCTTAATTCTTACCCGAACAACTGAAAGGAATTCACAATGGCTGGAGCAATCGACGCTCGGCTGGCTGAAATAGGTATCAAACTTCCCGATGCGCCTCTCCCAGCCGCCAACTATGTGCCCTATGTCATCACCGGAAACCTGATTTTCATTGCTGGTCAAATTCCAGCATCGAATGGTGAGGTGAAGTTCATCGGAAAATTGGGCGCAGATTTATCGACGGATGATGGAATCTCTGCTGCACGTCTTTGCGTATTGAATATCGTCGCGCAAGCCAAAGCGGCACTCGGCGGAGATCTTGACCGTGTCGTGCGCTTCGTTAAGGTCGGTGGATTTGTTAATTCCACAGAAAACTTTACCGATCACCCAAAGATAATAAACGGTGCCTCTGACCTGCTCGTAAAAATCTTTGGAGACAGCGGACGCCACGCACGGTTTGCCGTTGGAGCCAGTTCTTTACCGTTAGGTATAGGCGTCGAAATTGATGCTGTTATCGAGTTCAACTGACCCGCCAAAAAGAGGACTCGGCTGAGCGACACCAATAAACGGTGATAATTCTTCTACCTCTTATGTGTGGCTGCCAAAAGCTGCCCAGAGAAGCGCCGCAAGTACGCCGGCCAATGGGGGTAAGACCGCTGAAGACGCAAATCGGATAAACCAAAACCGTGGTCCCATCAAAGGCAATTCCCAGGCGATTGCTCGATGAACCGCTATGACCGACCATGCGGCGATAAAGGCGACCATCTGCGGGTCTCCAGCACCGTAGTTCTTTAAGGCGATTACAAACGGAAAGGTCACAAACGGCCCACCTGGGATAAATGAGCCCAAAATGGACGACGTCACGATGCCTTGAAAACCCGATGCGCCGCCAATGAGCCCGCCAATGACCTCCTGCGGAACGAGGACAGCGATAAACCCCGCTGCAAGCAAGGCGAGCGGCATACGCACTGCAACGCGACGTCCTTGTGTCGTAAACGTCTGAAGAGCGCGGCGATAGTTGGCACCGGGCTTTCTCAGCACGATCACGGACAGGACAATAACAATCGACCAAAGAAATATCCCTGAAATAAGCATGCGCTCAGTTCTTCGCCTGTTCAGCGCGTTCCCACATGCGCGCAAATAAACCACGGGCAATCAGACCGGCGATAATGGGCAACGGAATCGAAGAGATAAATCGAACAATCAAAAAATCGGAATCGAAGAAGGCAATTTCCCAAACCAGCAGACGATTGATGCCAATCACCGACCAGGCGGTGACAAAGGCGACCATTGTCCCGATATCAGCTCCGGCGCGATGTAGAGCAAGTACAATAGGGAACGACGAGAACGGGCCTCCAGGCGTCATCGCGCCCGCAACTGTTGCCAGGAGCAAGCCTCTGAAGCCTGAACTTGTTCCGAGCCAACGTGCAACAAACTCCCTTGGGACGAGAACTTCGACCAAGCCCGCAAGCAGGAGGCCAGCAACGATCATCGGGACAATCTGAAGCACCAGACGTAGATCTGCGTATACGGCCTCCTCAACTGCACCGATTCCTTTGAAATACCAAACTGCAATGCCCGCACTAAGCGCAATTGCCAACAAAATCAAAGTGTCAACAGCTACGAAACGTCTGAAACCAGTCACTTTCGGGCCACTCGAACGTGATTTTTTTGCAGCCGACGGGTTACCTTCTCCGGATGGCGCAGGTTTTCCTAACACGTGGTTCATCCGGTCTCACTTCAGCTTGGAATTGTCGCCAATTGTTTTGGCCTTCAGAAGGCCAGACTATACGGGAAATGAGCCTTCAGAACCCCAATTTACACAGCGCAGGTATGCGTCAGCAACATCGCTATCGCGTGCAGACGAGGCGAAGCAACGAATGCGCAGCCGTTGCAAGTGCGGTATTATCCGTGTCTTGATGATTGAAACAGGGCGTTACAGGGACTGAATTATGCCTGATGGTCGCAATCTGATCACGATCAAAGTGATAAATTCGATCAACCAGGTTGATCCAGTCGAATGGAACGCCTGTGCAGGATCTGAAAACCCATTCGTATCTCATTCGTTTTTGAATGCGCTAGAGCAGAGCGGCGCGGTTCAAGCTGAAACGGGTTGGTCGCCGCATCACCTTATTATGGTGGATCAAAGCAACAGACTTTATGGGGCGGCTCCGCTGTTCCTAAAGAGCCATTCCCAAGGTGAGTATGTGTTTGATCACGGGTGGGCAGACGCCTACGAGCGTGCAGGCGGACGTTATTATCCTAAATTTTTTTCCGCAGTTCCATTTACACCTGTCACAGGGCCACGGCTGTTAGTGCGCCCTGACGCGGCAACCGGTGAGGTTGAAGCCTCGCTGTGCGCTGGAATGATCGAACTGGCCGAGCGATACGAGATATCGTCAATCCACGTTACATTCTTGCCAGAGAGCCAAAGATCAAGTTTTGAGGGCGCCGGCTTTTTGATCCGCCATAGCCATCAATATCATTGGCAGAATCGGGACTACAAAAGCTTCGATGACTTTCTCGCCAGCCTCACGAGTAGGCGGCGCAAGACAATCCGCAAAGAACGAGAACGCATTGCAAAAGCTGGCATCACATTTGAGGCGCATACGGGTGCGGCACTCACGTCTCGCCATTGGGATACATTTTACGAGTTCTATACAGACACATATGATCGAAAATGGGGGTTCCCCTACCTTAACCGCGAGTTTTTCGAATTAGTGAACGATACAATGGCCGACCGCATCGTGCTAATCACTGCCTACGAGGACGGGCAACCGATCGCTGGAGCCTTCAATCTACTCGGCAGCAACGCTATATATGGGAGAAATTGGGGCTGTAATCATCGCTACAAGTTCCTTCACTTCGAAGCCTGCTACTATCAAGCGATTGATTTTGCAATTGCGCATGGGCTTGACCGCGTCGAAGCCGGCACTCAAGGCCCACACAAAATTCAGCGCGGCTATGAACCTGCGCAGACTTATAGCGCTCACTGGATTAGAGATTCCAATTTCAGAGCCGCTGTTGAGAATTTTCTGCAGCGTGAAAAGGAAATGGAAACTGATGAAATGGGATACCTCAGGGGACACACACCATTCCGTAACCAGGATGGGCAATAAACGATAGCTGATCGCGAGTTAGTGCTGATCGAAGAAGACGCGACAGAAGCAGATCGTCTAACCGCACAAATCTGGAAATTTTGTTATACCGTACGCAGAATCAAGCGTGTGGAAGACATTGGCGACATCAACGGAGTTGCTGCGTTACTCGTAGCTGTCCTGTCTGACGCGGATGGGTGGCAAAATATCACCACCCTCGAAACGCTTCGAGGCGAAGGTACACCGCTGCCTCCAGTAATTTTGCTAGCGCGTGAATTAGAACTACCGGTTCGAATTAAGGCTGCCAAGGCCGGAGCAGCGGCATTTCTAAATCGCCCCGTCAACGTTCTTGAGTTGATCGACGAAATTGACGGACTGCAGGAACAACTGGAAGAGGAACCCTATCGCGTCTTGATCGTCGATAATGATCCTGGCCTCTCGGGCTACCACAAATCCGTTCTTGAAAGTGCGGGGGTTGAAGTCGAGGTCGTCCATGATCCGCTAGCGGTGCTCCCACCGCTGGCATATTTTCGACCAGAGTTGATAGTCATGGATCTTTATATGCCAAATTGTTACGGCAAAGAATTGGGCGCGGCTATTCGGCAAGAGAACGCCTATCTGCCAATTCCCATCGTCCTCCTTTCAGCTGAAGATGACATTTCAGAGCAGCTGGACGTCATGACAATTGGTGGAGATGATTTCCTGGTGAAGCCAATGCATCCGGAATATCTGGTCGCCGCCGTGGTCACACGGGCAAAACGCTTCAGAGCGCTCAGAGGACTTTTGGTTCGGGATAGTCTGACCGGATTACTCAATCACACGACTACAAATGAGCAGACAAAAATTGAACTTGCTCGAGCACGACGCATGAAAAATCCGCTTTCCTTCGGACTCCTCGATATTGATCACTTTAAGTTGGTCAATGGTCAATATGGCCATCCTGCGGGCGACAGGGTCATTAAGAGCCTGTCAAATTTACTGAAGCAAAATTGCGGGCAACTGATGTGATTAGCCGTTATGGCGGCGAGGAATTAGCTGTGGTTTTACCCGACGTAGACAATGTGATAGCCCACCAAATTTAGGACGAAGTTAGGCAATCCTTCGCAGATATTCGGCATCAGCATGACGATGGCGAATTTGTCGTAACGCTAAGTGGCGGTATAGCAACATTTCCTCAATTTACTGAAGTCCCGCACCTCATCGATGCTGCGGACAAAGCCCTCTACGTCGCCAAGAATGAAGGTCGCAACCAAATCTTGAACGCCGGGACACCAACCGCCGATTGAATTAATTTTGGAACATGACGCCATTTTTTTATCGCGAATGCGTCTGATATATAAACCACAGCGCCATTGCTGCGCGCGTATGGCAATGAAACTACATTGCCATTGGGCCAGGGCCCTCTGATGAACACGTACTTAGGTCTCGACGAGCGCAGGCATCTTAGGTTTGCCAATCAGAGGCTTGGGATATGTGAAGGTAAACTTATCATCTTTGACATCGACTCGCACCAAGCCACCTTTCGACAACTTGCCAAACAGTAATTCGTCTGCAAGCGGCTTCTTGACATGCTCTTGAATTACCCGTCCCAAAGGACGCGCGCCGAAGTTGCGATCGTAGCCACGCTCCGCGAGCCATTTTAGCGCTGCGTCCGAAACCTCGATGGTAACATTTCGATCCGCAAGCTGCGCCTCAAGTTGCATGATAAATTTTTCAACAACCAAGATTACAACGGCAGACGACAACGGATCAAATCGGATCACTGCATCCAGCCGATTCCGAAACTCAGGCGAGAACATCCGCTTAATTGCTTCTTCGTCCTCACCTTCACGCTCTTCACGACCAAATCCAATGGCTGGTTTTGCCATTTCGGCAGCCCCAGCATTGGTCGTCATAATTATCACGGCATTTCTAAAATCAACAGCTTTGCCGTTGTGATCCGTTAGTTTTCCGTGGTCCATGATCTGTAGCAAGATGCTGAAGAGGTCAGGATGGGCCTTCTCGATCTCATCCAATAACAAGACAGCGTGTGGATGCTGATCTATGGCATCCGTGAGCAATCCACCCTGATCGAAACCAACGTAGCCTGGAGGCGCGCCAAGAAGACGACTCACGCTATGGCGCTCCATATACTCAGACATATCAAAGCGAATAAGTTCGATTCCCATAATATGGGAGAGCTGACGCGCGACCTCTGTCTTTCCTACACCAGTCGGACCAGAGAAGAGGTAACTACCAATTGGTTTCTCTGGCTCGCGAAGGCCGGCCCGGGACAGCTTTATCGCGGTCGTAAGTGCGCCGAGGGCTCGGTCCTGTCCGAATACCACCGTTTTCAAGTCACGGTCGAGACTGAGCAGCGCAGATTTGTCGTCTTTGGAGACATGCTTCGCCGGAATACGGGCGATTTTTGCCACAATCGACTCTATATCCTTTACCCCGATTGTCTTCTTACGTCTCGATTCGGGCAGCAACATCTGCGCCGCGCCAACTTCGTCGATGATGTCGATTGCCTTATCCGGCAGTTTTCTGTCGTGGATATAGCGCTCTGACATCTCAACGGCGGTGCGGATCGCTTCTGCAGTATACCTAACCTTGTGATGTTCTTCGTAATAGGGCTTCAGACCCTTGAGAATTTTTACAGCATCCTCAAGTGAGGGTTCTGCAACATCGATTTTCTGGAAGCGCCTGACAAGCGCTCGATCCTTCTCGAAATAGTTCCGGAACTCCTTATATGTTGTCGAACCGATGCACTTCAGTGAACCGCCTGCCAATGCCGGCTTCAAGAGATTGGATGCATCCATCGCTCCGCCACTGGTAGCACCAGCACCGATCACCGTATGAATTTCATCAATAAACAGGACAGCGCCCTCAGTATTTTCTAGCTCGCGCAACACAGCCTTCAAACGTTCCTCAAAATCTCCTCGATATCGAGTTCCGGCGAGCAGTGACCCCATATCAAGCGCGAATATGGTTGCGTCTTTAAGGACATCCGGCACCTCGCCTTGAAAAATTCGCCGCGCCAATCCCTCGCAAATCGCTGTCTTCCCAACGCCCGAGTCGCCGACATACAGTGGATTATTCTTTGACCTCCGGCATAAGATCTGAATCGTTCGTTCGACCTCGTGCTCGCGGCCAATCAAAGGATCGATCCGCCCTTCCTCGGCTTTCTTGTTGAGATTCACGCAATAGGCATCAAGCGCTTCATTCCCTCGTTTGCCGGGTTTCTCGCCAGTCGCATCTTCCTCGACACCATCCGGAGTTTCGCCATCAGATTCGATAGCTACCTTGGCAATCCCATGACTTAGGTAATTGACGGCATCGAAGCGCGTCATATCTTGTTCATGCAGAAAATACACGGCATGACTCTCGCGTTCTGAGAAGATCGCCACGAGAACATTTGCGCCGGCAACCTCTTCCCGGCCAGAGGACTGTACGTGGATGGCAGCGCGTTGAAGCACGCGCTGGAATCCGGCAGTCGGTTTTGGATCCTCAGGTACATCTGATGCAAGGCCACCGAGCTCACCATCAAGATATCCAGACAGTTCACCTCGCAGTTTGTTGAGATTTACACCGCAGGCACGCAGAACCGATACAGCGTCCTGGTCCTCAACCAAGGCTAACAGCAGATGCTCCAGAGTTGCGTACTCATGTCGACGGTCGCCGGCAAATGCGAGTGCGCGGTGAAGAGTTTCTTCTAGGTTGCGTGACAACACTGTCTGTTATTCCTTCTCTAGTGTGCACTGCAGTGGATGTTGGTTTTTGCGGGCAGCATCCATAACTTGGTTCACTTTGGTTTCCGCTACTTCATAGGTAAAAACACCACAAATCCCAACACCGCGACGGTGAACGTGAAGCATAACACGCATCGCCTCCTCGCGGTTTTTCGCAAATACCGTCTCCAAGACCTGAACGACAAACTCCATCGGAGTGTAGTCATCGTTCAACATGAGCACTTTATACATCGATGGTTTCTTAGTTTTCGGCTTGGCCTTCGTTGCCACACCGGTTTTAAGATCGCCATCATCGTCGTTGCGCGAATCGCGCATTCCATCACCAACTGGTTTCTACATAACTAGGTCATAATATTGGAATTGCTACCCGATGGAAAAGGCCCAAAAGTAGATGAATCATAAAACAGGGCAAAGTTTCTTGTGGCGAAGTCCAAATAATGGCTCAAACCAACGATCGAGCGTCTATATTGAGATTAGAAATTTGGGTTTTAGCGTCGTTCAGGAGGCATTTTCGAGTTGTTAGGGCACCTCCATCGCCAACTGGTTCAAATAAGCCGGGAAGATACGCCGGTGGCAGAAGTGTATGGCGCAGCACCGCGTGGCATACGTGATGCTCGAACCGCCGTTTCCGGCGCTCGCTTCCATTGCCCAATATGTAATGGCTGGTTTCTTCATTTCTTACCGTTTGGCCTCAACCAACGCCGTCATGCGAAATGTCCACGTTGTGGTTCACTAGAGCGACACCGTTTCCTTTGGCTGTATTTGAGAGACCAAATGCATTTGACGCGCCGCCGCGCTAGCGTTCTCCATGTTGCACCTGAGATTCCAATTCAAGACAACTTGTCGCGACTTCCAAACCTTAATTACGCGACAATTGATCTTTACGATCCTAACGCTGCTCACCAGATGGACCTCACAAATCTTTCATTCGATTCTGGAAAATTTGACGTCATCATCTGTAGCCACGTCCTCGAACACATAGAGGATGACCGCAGCGCTATAACAGAAATGGCCCGCGTCCTACGTTCTAACGGCCGCGCAATCATTCTAGTACCGGTCGACGCCAGAAGAGAAAAAACCTATGAGGATAGTTTAATCATCGCACCGAGCGAGCGCCTCGAAGCTTTTGGTCATCCCTACCATGTCCGAATCTGTGGAACCGACTATTCAAAGAGAATCGGCAACGCCGGATTCGAGGTTAAGGAAATTTTCAGCTCTACCCTAATGCCACATCGCAGGCGAATACATCGAATCAATAAAACAGTTCTCTATGATTGTCGACGACTGGACTAATCATTTAGAGAACTGTTTCTTCTCTTGAGATAATTTCATAATACAGAGAAATTGCCCTGTTTTCCTCAACATTTCTTAGTAAAGACACTGCGAATATAGTATTTAATAGACAAAAGCAGCTAGTTTCATTACATCTTCCATTAGTTTGCCTGCCGTGAAGAGACCAATTCAACAAAAGAGTCCCGGCGATGACAGGAAGACATAGCGTTTCAGGAAAAATATCTGCACTTTTTTATGGCGAGTTTGTTGCCGTTGTATTTTTGACTGTGACCCTTGCTGGATCACCGGCATCTGCGCGTTATGCGTCAGTTGTTGTGAACGCAGATACCGGTAAAATACTCCAGTCACTTAACGCCGATACACGTAATTATCCGGCTTCACTGACAAAAATTATGACGCTGTACATGGTTTTTGAGGGACTCCGGGAAGGTAAGTTGACAATGACGCAGGCGTTGCCTGTATCGCGCAGGGCCACCGGCATGGCGCCGTCCAAATTAGGTCTCAAGGTAAACGAAACGATAACGACCCGAGACGCCATCCTCGCTCTAATCACCAAGTCAGCAAACGATGCCGCGGTCGTCATTGCGGAGGCCCTTGGCGGCACCGAAATTAAGTTTGCGCAGGATATGACGAAGCGCGCCCGCGAGCTTGGGATGATTCGCACGACGTTTAAGAATGCATCAGGACTTCCCAACCGTAGGCAACTTTCGACAGCCCGTGACATGGCTGTTTTGGCGCTGCGTCTGCTTAAAGATTTTCCCGAAGAGTACCGCTATTTCGCAACGAAGAAATTTAAATATCGTGGCCATACATATAGCAATCACAATGGCTTACTCGATAGATATGACGGAGCGGACGGTATTAAGACAGGCTACATACGCGCGTCGGGCTTCAATCTTGTAGCCTCGGCTCAACGCGACGGCACACGCGTGATCGGCGTTATGTTTGGTGGGCAATCCGCGGGCTCCAGAGACGCCCAGATGGTGCGTCTGCTAGATCGCGGGTTTGCCAAAGTTTCGCCACGTAAGAATGCCGTTGCGTCGGCAGCACGCGCACCGGAATCACCGCGCCCAAAGGAAACGCCGTCCAAAGCTGTCAAACCGAGACAATTGGGCAAATGGGGCGTCCAAATCGGCGCGTTTCGCAGCCTTAGATCCGCCAGAACCATGGCGAGCGCTGCTGCTACCCGCCTCAGTTCCATCGCACCGGGAGCCGAAATTTCAATTTCCCCATTACGGAGCCAAGGAATTGAACTCCATCGAGCTCGTCTGATTAGCATGTCTGAGGCAATTGCCCGTGAAGCCTGCAGAAGGCTAAATCGCATGAAGGTTGCGTGCGTTCCGGTATCTCCTACTACAGGCGCCATACTTGCTTTCGATCGCTGATTTGCCTTAAATCAAACTCATCAGCTCACTCTATTTTTCGACAAGCGAAGCGCAATCCTTGCGCATCAATCGGATTATCTGGACGCCAACGTGCCATCCACGATTCAATTCGCGGTAATTCACGTCGTTTGTGTCGATACTGCCATTCCTTAAGTGTCCAGAGCCTTTGACTGAGAGACACGTTGTGGCGCGCGAAGAAGAGTAAGGCATCAATGGGGCCGTGACCGAAGACGACGGGCTGACGGTGAACGACTCGATACTCATTACTTTCGTAGTATGAAATTCGAGTCAGTGTGGCAAAATCGAATCTGGATAATATGAACCCGTCGACGCTCCCAGCTGGCTGCCTCCGCAACGCTGGATATTTTGCCCCAATAATCCGGACCGCCACATACCCCCGTAATGTGGCCGGTAGCGCGCCTCCACTTTGACCTCCCATAACAAGGCCGCGCACCTCAGCATCACAAAGCGTTCCATATACGAATAATCGCATCGCCGTGCTTTGATATCCTGCCAATTAAATTATGAAGCGTCGACCTGCCAACAACCACTAGAACGGATTGGCGTCGATACCGCTTAATCTAAGTTGTGCATTCACACTCCCCTTGAGGGTTGAGAGTGCGTCTTCATTTGACGCTTCACAACGGCAAACCAGCGAGTTCTGTGTATTCGACGCCCGCAACAACCACCATCCACCATCCACGGATACCCTGACACCATCAACATCATTCACCGTTGCACCGGATGCCACAAGGCGCGCCTTTACTTCGGCAACGACAGCAAACTTACGCTCCTCTGCGACCTCGAACCGAACCTCCGGCGTGTTACACATGACCGGCAAATCGTCCAGCATACTCGATGCCGATCTACCGGCAGTGGCTATCAAATCAATCAAACGAACCGCGGCAAAAAGGGCGTCGTCAAATCCATAGTAACGATCCTTGAAGAAGATATGGCCGCTCATTTCGCCAGCTAAAGGCGCCCCTATCTCCACCATCTTGGAGCGAATTATCGAATGACCAGAGGCACCCATAACCGGCTTTCCGCCAAGACGACTAATTTCGTCAAAGAGCACCTGGCTTGCCTTTACATCAGCCAGGATCGCTGCGCCAGGATGACGGCACAACACATCGCCTGCCAGTAACGCCAGCAATTGATCTCCCCAGACGATGCGGCCCAACGAGTCGACTACACCGATACGATCCCCATCACCATCAAAGGCGATTCCTATATCGCAATTGTCAGCTGCAACGGTTTGGCGCAACTGTTCGAGGTTTTCGGGTATCGTTGGGTCGGGATGATGAGCCGGAAATGTGCCATCGATTTCTTCGTTGAGCAGAATATGAGTGCCGGGAAGTTTTGACGTTAGTTTTGATAGGACCGCACCGGCTGATCCGTTCCCTGAATCCCACGCAACCTTTAGGCCATGATCGCTGCGGTAGTCTGCAGCAACGCGGGCGACATACCAATCGGCAACGTCAACACTCGCGCTCCCGCCGGTACCAGTGACCCATTCACCTAGTGCGGCATCCGCACCCAGTTTCTGAATTTCGGGACCCCAAAATGGTGCATTTTTAACAACCATTTTGAAGCCATTGTATGATGGCGGATTATGCGACCCGGTCACCATAACTGCGGCATCCAAATTGAGCACGTGTGAGGCGAAATAGAGCATTGGCGTCGGTCCACAACCGATGCGCACGACGTGCAACCCTGTACTCTCAAAACCTGTGACAAGCGCTGCCTCCAATGACGGCGAAGTCAACCGACCGTCATACCCAACGCAAACCGTAGTGCCCCCCAAATTTGCAACATGGCTGCCAAGAGTTTTTCCAAGCGCTAGTGCGTCGGCTTCTTCGAGTGTGGTTCCAACAACGCCACGGATATCGTACTCGCGCAGAATTGACGAATCGAAACGATGCCCGTCACTCATTCTGTGGCATGCCCCGTTTGTTGGGTGGCATCCCCAGCCACCCTAGGCCGGCCGATGCACTTGTATTCAATCCCAGCCGCAGCCATAGCACTCGGGTCATAAATGTTACGGAGATCGATCATGAGTGGTCGCGAAAGGAGCGTTTTACATCGCTCAAGATCAAGCAAACGAAATTCGTTCCATTCGGTCAATATGACAAGAGCGTCGGCATTCTCCATCGCTTCATATGCCGTTTCACACCACTCCATGCCGTTAAGAAGCTTCTTCGCCTCTTCCATGCTCTCTGGGTCATAGGCTCTAATAATTGCACCCGCATCGCGAAGCGCCGGCAAAATGTCGAGGCTGGCGCTTTCACGCATGTCGTCGGTGTTTGGTTTGAAAGCCAGCCCGAGAACAGCGATTTTCTTCCCCTGAACAGACCCGCCACAATGATCAATGATACGTGCGGCCATGGCTAGCTTGCGCTTGTCGTTGACGTCGATCACTGTTTCGATGATGCGCATCGGAGAGCCCGCAGATTCAGCGGTACGGACCAACGCCATCGTGTCCTTGGGAAAGCAGGAACCACCGAATCCGGGGCCAGGGTGCAAGAACTTCCGACCGATTCTGCCGTCTAGGCCCAGACCTCTTGCGACGTCATAGACATCGGCACCGACCTGCTCGCACAGGTCTGCAATTTCGTTGATGAAGGTAATCTTTGCGGCAAGAAATGCATTCGTTGCGTATTTTGACAGCTCGGCGGTTTCCAAGCCGGTAAACAGAATTGGCGTCTCAATCAAGTAAAGAGGCCGGTAAAGTTCTTGCATCAGTTCCTTAGCACGATCATTTTCGAGACCGATAATAACCCGGTCTGGACGCATGAAATCATCGATCGCCGAGCCTTCGCGCAAAAATTCTGGATTGGAAACAATTTCAAAATCGGCGTCCGGGCGCGCCTTGCTGATAATTCGCGAAACCTCACGCCCCGTTCCAACCGGTACTGTAGATTTCGTTATGATGACGGTAAAGCTTTCGATCGCTTTAGCAATTTCTTCAGCGGCGCTATAAACAAACGAGAGGTCTGCGTGCCCTTCACCGCGGCGGCTCGGCGTACCAACCGTAATTAACGCTGCATCAGCGGATTGGACCGCAGTCGCGAGATCAGTCGTAAAATGTAGCCGACCTGCCTTCACATTTGCAGAGACCATGTCCTCAAGACCTGGCTCGTAAATTGGCATTTCCCCGTCCTGCAGGCGCTTGATCTTATCGGCGTCAAGGTCGACGCAGGTAACATCAATTCCGAATTCGGAAAAACACGCTCCCGATACGAGTCCAACGTAGCCCGCACCGATAATCGCTATTCGCATGAAACATCCTTTTTGAAATTATGAGATGACCGCCGGCTAATTTTTTGCATATGTGCGTATGATCTGCAGAGCGGCCGGACCCAAGTCATCACGTGAGAGTGCAAATGCGATATTTGCCTCAAAAAAACCAATCTTGTCGCCACAATCGAACGTACGACCTTCAACACGAAGACCGCTAAACTGAATTTGGCCAAGCATTTGGGCCATAGCGTCAGTAATTTGAATTTCGTTACCCGAACCCACCTGTTTTTTCGATAAATACTCAAAAATGAGTGGATCCAGTATGTAGCGTCCGACGATTCGGAGAGTGGACGGGGCCTCCTCCGGCAACGGCTTTTCGACAAGGCCACGAATCGATGCAATACGACCATCGTCATTTTCAATATCGAGAATCCCGTAGCGGCCGGTCTCGCTACGTTGAATATCTTCAACTGCCACCACGCATCCGCCAATGTCATTGTGGACGTCAACCATCTGTTGCAGGCAGGGGCGGTCCGCCATGATTAGGTCATCGGCTAGTATGACAGCAAACGGTTCATCGCCAATAAGGTGGCGCGCGCACCACACCGCATGGCCCAGTCCCAACGGCTGCATTTGGCGTAGGTAGGCAATTTGGCCTGGCTCAGGAACCCAGCTCCGCGTGAGTTCAAGAGAATCCATCTTGCCTCGTTCAGCCAATACGCTGTCGAGCTCATAAGAAACATCGAAATGATCCTCGATGGCATGTTTGCCTCGGCCCGTTACGAAAATAAATTGCTCAATACCGGCGGCACGCGCCTCCTCTACCGCGTACTGAATTAACGGCTTGTCGATAACAGGAATCATTTCTTTCGGCATAGCCTTGGTTGCCGGCAGAAATCGAGTGCCGAGACCACCAATTGGAAATATCGCCTTACGGACTGGTTTGGACATGAGTGGTGCGCTGGTTCCAGAATTCAATGTTGAGCGTCAAGACGTGGATTATGTGCCATAGCGCAGCGCTGACACGCAACAAATGTCCTTGGACATTCGTAATTCAGCTAATGCTTAATCTAGCCATATACCTCGAGCAAGATATCCTTGGCTTCGTTAATACGCGCTGCGAGTTGATCTGAGCCACCTTTGTCTGGATGATATTTCTGCATAAGACTTCGATGGGCTTTCTTTATTTCATCTGCGTCAGCGTCCGCATCCACTCCGAGTATCTCACGCGCCTCGCTAACTGTCATATGTCCTAGACCCGAACCGCCCTCGCCGGCGAAAGACTCCGCCGACTCTCGCCAAACATTACCGTGAAGGCGATCTAGATACGCTTCAAGCACGCTGGCGGATTGCTGGTCTTCCAAAACTGCCGAACGATGAAGATCGACCAGTTCTACGAGCGTCAATTGCGACAACCACCGGCCCTCATAAGGGCCTATTTGAATCTCACCATCCATTTCGCCTGTATCATGCGAAAGCGCCATGTGAACAAAACGCGTGCGGACTTCAGAGCGTTGGCCCGGCGAGCGCCCGCGCATGACCTTCGCCAAATTGTTCAAAATACGTAGACGAGAAAGCCATGGTAAGAGCGCCATCAGAGCGACCCAAGCCCATGCAAGACGCCCGGAGAACAACATGAAGAGGCCGAAAGCAACTGCGAGCCCAGCGACCGTCCAACGCATCATCCGGATGACCGCCTTGGGATCGGCCGTCACCAACCAGTGCCCCATCAGGAGCACGCCAACTACAATGCTAACGCTGACAATAAACCAAGTCATAACAACGTTAGGTGTTCTCGCTAAGCTGATGTGTCAAGCGGAGAACTGCACCACCCTGCTTATCTCCATACTCAAGGAGCGCCTTGCGACCGCCGGCAGCAAATATTGCTACGGCGGCCAGTAAGTCGCGCAATTGCCCGGCGCTACTTGCGTCAAAGGGGCAATAGGCCCCGCCCGAAAGTTGGGCAATTTGTTCGAACGCCCTTCGTGCGGTCCTGTCGCCACCCTCGTGGAAGATAAATACGGGCACGCCAAGTAGTTTTAGTTCGCCAGCCTTGTGGCATAAAGTGTCAACGTTCTCCTCCATCGCATCACCCACAAATACCACAGCATTCACTTTGCGCTGCTTGGTTTGCTTAAGCGCGTGGTTGAAAATTTTTTCGATTTGTGTGGCTCCGCCGCGACACATAACGCCTGTCATCATCTTCAACAGTTCGCCGGCGTTCGTCACCCATTTGCTCGCCCTACATTCGCGGAAACCGCGATAGTAAACCAACTGAATTTCGATACCGCCTAAGCCAGCTGTCGATTTGAACATTTTCCCCTGGATCATACATGCCTGATCCCAGGCCGGTTCGCGGCTCGCCGTTGCGTCCATCGCAAACATCAGCCTCCCCCGGCCTGATTGCGGACTCGTCGCAGCGGCAACCTTCTTTAGAAACTCGTTAACATCGTTGTCGCTGGATTTGGTGGGTAGTTTCGACAATTTTCACTCATCGCTTGTGGATAGTGGTGCGCTATCTCGCCCTATGTCTCGCGCTGCGTCAACCAGCTGGAGAGGCGCCGGAAAGTGCAGTGACTCAATTAGACCGCGCACTTCCTGACGTCCGGCTATGTGAGAGATGTTTAATTTGATGCCACTACCCGGTTCTCGCAGATCGAGCAGCGTCAGTCCTTTCAAGAAAAGTTCCCTATAAACCACACGTTCGGTAAACCCAGGTGCCAGTCGAAAACCGATACGCTTGGCTAAAAGCGAGACAGCCTGCGCCATCGCTTGTTTATTGCGTGAATCCAAACTGCTCAACCGATTTCGCATTATCACCCAATCAATCGAACCGCCATCGCGTCTCGCTCGTTCTTTTTTCTGCTCCCATACCATTTCCGCATATTGGCTTGGATGTAATATCCGCTGTGTCTCCGCTTCAGTCGTCGCAAGAACGTCGAGATCGATGAAATTGTCGTTGAGCGGCGTAATCAACGTGTCCGCATGGCTATGCGCAATTCGCGACAACTCACTATCGCTACCAGGCGTGTCAATCACGATAAAGTCAGAGGTCACCACAGACTCTGCGAGGCAAGTTTCCAAGTTTCGTCTTGCTTCTTCTATTGGTAACGCTTTTCGGCGAGCGTCAGCACCAATCGTCCTGTGCTCTGACATCGGCAGCTCGATTTCTCGCTTACGAGCATATGCACGGCGATTGGCGAAGAATCGTGTCAGCGACGCTTGTCGAGAATCAACGTCAATGCTTGCCACACGACGTCCGACGTGAAGCAAAGCAACGATCAGGTGCATCGCCGTAGTGGTTTTCCCCGAGCCACCTTTCTCGTTGCCAACAACGATGATTCGCGCGGGGTTAGCTTCACTGTTTTGCACCGACACTTGCCCCTGTACTGCAGCAACGCATCTCGCAGCCAACATTATCGGCGTGGACCTGGATGGATGTTTTCCCATTCTTCCTCGGTCAATTCGCCGCCAATTTCGCTGAACTGGCTAGCACCTTTCAGCCAACGTCCTCCATCGATCGTAACGACTTCACCGTTTAAGTACGCTGCATAGTCAGACATCAGATAACTCGCAAGATTTGCGAGTTCAAGATGCTTGCCCGACCGACCAAGAGGTCCCGATGTCTCAAACTGATCTGCCATTTCAGGACGCGGCAAAAGACGAGACCAGGCACCATCAGTGGGAAAAGCGCCGGGCGCAATCGCGTTGAAGCGTATGCCCCGCCCACCCCATTCGACAGCAAGACTTCGGGTCATTGCGAGAACACCCGCTTTTGCCATTGCTGACGGAACAACGTATGGCGATCCAGTCCAGGCGTATGTCGCTAGAATGGAGAGAACGACTGCAGGGTGGCTCTCTGCCAACCAGCGTCGACCACAGTCCAGCGTTACGTTCGCGCTGCCATGTAGCACGATATTTAGGACCGCATCCACGGCACGATGGCTCAGCGTCTCGCTACGCGCAATAAAGTTTCCGGCAGCATTATTGACGAGACCGTCGAGTGGCCGTTCACGCCATATAGCATCCAACATTTCAGCGATTGCGTCGGGTTGACGGACGTCACAAACGTGCCACGTGATCGGCCGCCCAAATTCGCCCGCAAACTCGTCGGCTGTAGCCTTTAGGATCTCTTCCCGCCTGCCACAAATCACCAATTCTGCACCTAGTTCCAGGTATCGGTGGCCCATCGATTTGCCAAGGCCAGTTCCCCCACCAGTTATGAGTATTCGCTTATCCGCTAACGTATCGGGCAAAAGCATGCGCTTTCTCCCCTCCATCTGACATTTGCTAATGGTTTAGCGTGAACCGATTGTCCAATGCTACATGACCGTTGGTAATGCAGCCTATATTCTGAACAACCCACGATACGCAACGCATTTGAAACTATGACGGTAGCAGTCCGTGTTTCACAAGCTTATGGCGAAATTGGTGGTAGGCAAGTTGCAGATGACGTGCCGCCGCTCGCTGATTGTGACGATTTTGCGCAAGCGCGCGCTCCAATAGATCCTGCTCAAAGGCTGCGATCGACCCCTCAAAGTCAAACGGTCGGGTGAGAATTGGTGTGGCCGCAGCAGACCCTTGAACCTGTTGCGGTTCTGTTGCCACGGAAGGGCCGCCGGAAATTATCGCGCTTGGAGGCCGCTCAGGCCGAATGGCAGCGCAAAGCTGAACTAGCGCTCAGCAAAGATCGGGAAAATTTAGCAAAAAGAGCCCTTGTCGAAAAATCGCGGCTCGCGGAGACGGCTAAATCGCTCGCGGAGGAATTGTCGCAAATCGAGGAAGTGCTCGTACAGCATGATGACGGCGTTGCGAAACTACAAAGCAAACTTGCGGAAGCAAAGGCCAGGCAAAAGTCGTTTCAGACCCGTCATGAAACAGCGACATCACAACTCGGCGTCCGCAGGCAATTGTTCGATAAACGCATCGAAGAATCTTTTGCTCGATTTGAACAGGTCGAAAAAAAGCTGGACGAAGTTGAGGGAGAAGTGGAAGCCTATGATCTTGGGCGGAGGCGATCTCTGGTTGAGGAGTTCTCCGATCTTGAGGCTGCGGATGCAATCGAAGACGAACTGACCGCGCTCAAGAGACAGCTCGCTAATTCTGACTCCACTGAAGGACAGTCCTAACTCATGGGCATTCTTGAATTTCTCTTCGTACCACTCATACTCGTTCTTACGGTGGTTCTTCCGTGTTGGATTATCTTCCACAATATTACGCGCTGGCGTTCAGCGAAGGTAATCTCAGCTGAAGACGAGAAGATGTTGGCAGAATTGTGGGAAAGTGCGGCCAAAATGGAAAGTCGCATCAATTCACTGGAGCGAATACTAGACGCCGAAGCGCCGGAGTGGAGAACCAAAATATGAACAGCGCCGAACTAGACGGCCAGAAGAGTCGAAGCAACCTGTATCGAATTCCGTCGCAAGCCCGAATCATGGGCGTTTGCGCTGGTATCGCGCACTACTTCGGGATCAGCACCCTGATTGTCCGCGTCATCGCCATCATTTGTTTAATTAGTTTCCCGGTTGCAGCACTCATTGCTTATTTTCTTGCGGGCTTTCTTTTAGACGTGATGCCCGAGCATTTATTTGAAACGCAGGAAGAAGAGACATTTTGGCAAGGGGTTCGAACTGATCCGGCGGCAACCTGCCGCTCACAGCACCACAACTTTCGTGAGTTGGAACTACGCTTGCGAAAGCTTGAAGCTTATATCACTTCCACGGAGTTTGAACTTAACCGCGAACTCCGCAATCTCGAGGGCTAAACCACACTGATCTGACAGTCGCAGTCTCGGTTACAATCCACACCACAATCCCTGCAGCAATTCTCGCCATAGTGAAACAGACGTAAGCAAGCTATTCCCATCCCTCA
>CAVOAK010000009.1:0-34817 GCA_963693665.1 Alphaproteobacteria bacterium
TCGGTGTCGAAACGATTGACCTGTTGTATCTTCACTTCCCGGACTCAGCCGTTCCGATCGAAGACACTGTCGGCGCCATGGCCGAAGCGGTTAGCGCCGGCAAAGTCGCCCATCTCGGTCTCAGCAACGTAACAGCAGAACAAACGCGCCGGGCGCACGGCGTCCATCCGATTGCCGCTGTCCAGTTTGAATACTCGTTGTGGCACCGCGAAGCTGAGGCGGAGCTACTTCCGTGTTTGCGCGAACTAGGAATTTCGCTGGCTGCCTGGGCACCATTGGGCTCGGGTTTTCTGGCTGGTGCAATGGATGCACCGGCAGACGGTGATATGCGCCAGCACAACCCGCGGCTTTCCGGAGAAAACCTTACGGCCAACCGGGATCGCTTCACACCACTACTGGACATGGCCCGTGAGATTGGCGCAACACCGGCGCAACTTGCGCTTTCGTGGCTGTTACATCAGGCGCCTGAAATCATTCCCCTTCCAGGGACCAGAAGTGTGACGCACTTGCATGAAAATGCGGCGGCTGCGGCCATTCCGTTGAGTGAAGATATGCTGGTGCAGATCGACCGTCTGGCCCAACCCGGCACAACTGCAGGTGCGACACCGCTGTAACCTGCATTTGTCGGAGCCGTTCAGCCAAAAATTGCTGTAATTAGCCGCATCGGCACGATCAGGCCGCTCATTGTCACCGAGATACTACAACGAGGCGAAGACGCATTAGATGCCTGCGCCTCGTCTCGTCATGGTGCCTAGAACAAGCCTTCGACGACGCCATCGTCATTAATCTTAATGCTATTGGCCGCCGGAACGCGGGGCAGACCAGGCATCGTCATGACGTCGCCGCATATTGCGACCAAGAATTCCGCACCGGCGGAAAGACGAATTTCGCGAATTGGGACAGTAAATCCGCTGGGTGCGCCTTTCAATGTTGGGTCCGACGAGAAACTGTATTGGGTTTTGGCCATACAGATCGGAAAATGGCCGTAGCCGGATTCCTGATACTGCTTATATTGGTCGATCACGCGTTGATCAGCCGTGATGTCTTCGGCCCCGTAGATTTTCTGCGCAATGGTCTTGGTCTTCTCCCAGAGCGACATATCGTCGGGATAAAGCGGCGCAAACTTGGCGCTACCGCCATCGGCAAGCTCGACCACCTTGTGGGCCAATTCTTCCGTTCCAGCCCCACCATCAGCCCAGTGCGAGCAGACTATGGCTTCGACACCAAGTGACGACGCGGCATTGGAGATCGCCTTAAGCTCGGCGTCTGTATCGGCAACGAACTGGTTGATGGCAACAACAGGTGGAACACCAAAACGCTTCACGTTCTCAACATGCCGAGCAAGGTTCTCAAGGCCTTTCTTGACGGCCTCGACGTTCTCCGCGCCCAGATCCGCACGCGCAACCCCGCCATGCATCTTAAGCGCCCGAACTGTTGCGACGATGACCGCCGCCGCTGGCTTAAGCCCAGCTTTCCGGCATTTGATGTCGAAGAACTTCTCCGCGCCCAAATCGGCGCCGAATCCAGCCTCGGTGACGACATAATCGGCCAGCTTCAAGGCCGTCTTTGTCGCCATCACCGTATTGCAGCCATGTGCGATATTGGCAAACGGACCGCCATGAATGAACGCAGGATTGTTCTCCAGCGTCTGCACCAGATTTGGCATCAACGCGTCCTTCAAGAGGACAGTCATGGGTCCGTCGGCCATAAGATCGCGGGCGAAGATTGGCTCACGCTCACGCGTTTGGGCGACAACGATATTCCCAAGTCTGCGCTCCAGATCCTTCAGACTTGTAGCGAGGCAGAAGATCGCCATGACTTCGGAGGCGACCGTAATATCGAAGCCGGTTTGACGAGGGAAGCCGTTTGAAACGCCACCGAGCGAAGAGACTATATCGCGCAGCGCACGATCATTCATATCGACAACGCGACGCCAGCTGACGCGCCTGCTATCAAGCTGCTTCTCATTGCCCCAATAGATGTGATTGTCGACAAGGGCCGATAAAAGATTGTGGGCAGCACCAATTGCATGGAAATCGCCGGTGAAGTGAAGGTTGATATCCTCCATCGGTACGACCTGAGCAAACCCGCCACCTGCCGCACCGCCCTTCATTCCAAAGGAGGGTCCAAGGCTCGGTTCACGCAGGCACATCACTGCCTTTTTGCCGATGCGGTTCAGTCCATCGCCTAAGCCCACTGTCGTCGTGGTCTTACCCTCGCCTGCAGGCGTCGGCGTAATGGCGGTGACAAGTATCAACTTGCCGTCCGGCCGGTCATTCAAAGATTCAATAAAGTCGTATGCAACCTTGGCCTTGTAAGGACCGTACTGCGATAGGTGCTGCTCCGGAATATCAAGGCGCCTTCCTATCTCTACAATCGGCTGCATCGTCGCAGCGCGGGCGATCTCAATGTCGCTCTTTGGCTTACCTGCCATCTATATCTCTCCGTATTTTTGCCTAGTGAATTGGCTTGAACGTGTGCTCGGGCGAACACAGCGGCGCAGAATAGCCACAGACCCCACAATTCGCGACCTTTTTCGCCGCATAGAGCGCATTATTTCACACGGCCCCGTGAACACGCTAAATTCTTTGCGAAATTATCTATCGATTGTTGCGGTTATCAAGTGTTTTTTGACGCGGCGGTTGAAGTCAGTGCGGTTGGTCAATGCCCGCGTCCGCCTACTGAACCAACAGGACAAACCAATGGCCAAACAAGTTCAATCGGCAGTCTAGCGGTAAGTTTCGATCAACTGCCTAGCGTCATTGACCAAAGGTTCGATAAAACATTCAACACCGGCTAAATTTAGATAGCAATAAACCGGCTCCAGAGCTCGTACTTGCTCCGACGCCAGCCAGCTTCAGCTCAGAACCCGCGCTTCACCTTCTGCAGACGAGCCCACGGATTTTCGCAGCCGGCAACGGCGAACATCATAAAAAGAAGAATTGCAGCTCTATTCATTCGATGCCCCATTGGCAATAAATCATTCACGTTTCGAACGCGACCAGCGCCCATGACTTGATCCTTCTGTGGCAAAGCGCCGACCCATCAAACATAGCTACAACACACTGACCCAAAACACCGGGCGTTAGGCGTTAACATCCACAACGACACGCCCGCGTATTTGCCCGCCAAGGATTTGCTTTGCAAAATCGGTTAGTTCAGCAAGTCCGATGACAGTAGTCGTTTCGTCTAGTTTCTGAGTGTGCAAATCCTGGACCAGCCGGCTCCAGGCGGCGATGCGCATATCATAGGGTTGCATAGATGAATCGATTCCAAGCAAGTTTACGCCTCGCAAGAGAAACGGGATCACGCTTGTTTCGAGGGTCACTCCACCCACCAATCCACAGGCTGCGACAGACGCACGGTACTTCAGTTGGGTAATGACACGTGCGAGCGTAGTCCCGCCCACGGTGTCAATAGCACCGGACCAACGTTCTGACTCCAATGGACGGCCAGAGCTTTCCTCCAGCTCATGTCGATTGACAATTTCGGTGGCGCCAAGCGATTTGAGATATTCTGCCATTTCTGGTCGACCGGTCGATGCGGACACCCGGTAACCGAGTTGCGACAAAATTGCGACCGCTATTGAGCCAACACCCCCGGACGCTCCTGTGACAAGAACGTCAGTCGCCTCTGATGCACCGTCGGTAGATAACGCCAAATTTAGACCATGTTTTTCCAATCCCATCACAGCCAGCATCGCGGTAAAACCTGCGGTGCCGATAGCCATGGCTTGCTTTGTTGTGAAGCCAACCGGGAGTGGAATCAACCACTCGGAACGAACCCTCGCCTTCTGCGCATACCCTCCCCAATGGGTTTCTCCGACGCGCCAGCCTGTCAACAAAACAGAATCGCCAGGCATATATTGTGCGCAGTCTGAGTGTTCGACCACTCCGGCAAGATCAATTCCCGGCACATGCGGATAGCTTCTTACCAAGCGCCCAATGCCGCCAAGGATCATGGCGTCCTTGTAGTTGAGGCTCGAGTACTCGATGCGTACCAAGACGTCGCCTTCTGGGAGGGCGGCTGCCTCAATTTCTTGGATTTCATGAGTGAATTTGCCGTCATTCTCATTGAGAATAAGTGCGGCAATGGAATTCTTAGGCATCGCTACAGTACTCCGCTCGAAGCGCGGCAAACAGTCGCCGCCAGATTGTAGCGATTACGTATTTGATTACGTGCCCGAACCGCTCCAGCCAATCAAGTAAATTAGAACTGGTTGCTCGAAGCCTTTTAGATCGTAATCGCCCTTTTGCTGAACTGGTAGTCTTTTCCCGAACATAACTCGCGTACAATCGTCGACGCCGTAATTTCATTTCCCTCAGCGATACTCAGAACTCGTGCCGCAAGCTGCACAGGCGTGCCAAAGATATCGCCGTCTTCATAAATTGGCTCGCCGGCATTAATGCCGATGCATATTCCAAAGTCCTGATGAGGATTAATCTGATTGTGAAGCGCAACACCCTCTTGTATTGCAATGGCACCTTCAACAGCTTTTGTTATGACAGGAAACGACGCCATGATTCCGTCCCCTGTATGCTTGATCTCACGACCTTTATGTAAAGCCAAGGATTCGCGTGCAATTGAGTTGTGAGCACGCACGACTTCCTGGGCACCATCATCGCTCCGATCCTGCGTCATCGCCGTTGAGCCGACAATATCTGTAAACAGCACCGCGACAAATTCTTTCGATGGACCCGCCGCTGACGCGGGCTTATTCCAATCGTCGAGCGTACCGACAAGCCCAAGGTCGCCGCCAGGGTTTCGCATGCCGAGGACCATCGCTTCACGACCTGCCTCATACATCTGTAGGTATTTGGGATTTAATAGGTATTCGTCGATGTTGGAGCAGAACGCGCGCGCCATCTTCTCGCTCTGGCCAAGAATTTCAACATTCTTGCTAAGAACATCAACCATTCGATCGCGATTCAATCCAAATTGCGAACTGAGAAATTCACCGGCGCCGGCTACATAGAGCGTGAGACCAAATCGATTAAATGCAACGATCGCCCGCCCACTCTCTGCAACGGGCATGAGGGCGTCTCGGATGAATTTCAACATCGTTTCGCCGGCATCGGTCTCTTCGGGTGAATTAAACTCTGGAACTGCAACGGCTTCAGCAACTTGAGGTTCGGCCTCGGTTTCTTCATCCCATTCCATGGGTTCTTCCGGTGGGTCGTCGTCAACGGTCGGCCAATCCGGTTCAGGCTCGGGTTCGGGAGTTGGAAATGCATCCGGTTTGGGCATCGACGGCGGTGGCGTTGGTTGGGGTGCTACGGTAACCGTTTGCGCTACTTGCTGCTGCTGTGGTCGGCCACGCCCCGTTATATCAGACACATAACGCCACAACATTGGAACACAAAACATCAGAAACCCAACGACGAAACTACCAATTAGAATCGACTGTGCAACTCCGCGACCAACAACAATGCCCTGTTCCCCGATGAAACTCAGCGAGTACAAGGCAACGTAAAGGACCAGCCCGCCACCCAAACAACTTATCAAAAATATGAAAAACAAGCGTGGTAACGCTTGCATCATCGTCACGGCTTTTCCGGCAGTTTTCTTGGTTTCGGAACTCTTGCGGCGTTTCTTCCTTCGCTTATTCTTTGATCGCCTCTGCAGCTCAGGATCTATTTCAGCGCCAAGGTCGTCTTCCATCCAAGTGGGGAGCGCAGCATCGCTGCCACCGCCCCTGGAAGTTTTCCGCGATGAATTATCGTTTCCACTTCCGCGGGAGGCTGAAAGAGGCTTCTTTTGTTTCGGCGTCCGATAGACAACAGACTCTGTCGAAGAATTCGCTACCGCGTCATAGCTTTCTCGGTTTGCGCAGGTCGCCTCTACTCGCGACTCAGTTTCAAGTTGCCGTGCCTCGTCGATAGCTTCTTCGCGCGCGTGCGAACCATGGCGAGCATGGAGCTCCCATCGCCCGCCGACCTGCAGATAAACTTCGTATGAGACCGATTTTCCGCCGGCCCCGTCTTCGAGCATATGACTAGCCCTATTGTTTCTACATCCTAATGAATTACTTAACTGATCGCGGCAATGTCATAAATTGCAACATCAGTTCTTTGGTTATTCTATGTTCTAAGTTGCCTTCGGCTAGCTCTTATTTCAACTATTATCGGCCTCGTATCAACCAAACAAGTCAGCAAAAGGAGGCACCTAAGACGTCATACCATCTCCATTCGATGTATAGCCCAAGCGCATTAATCGTGCGCCCATTTAGGTGTTCTGGGAATAATCCGAGCGGTTCCAGCGACAAGCTCGACACCTTCGCCTTCCGATTTTTTAATTCGGTCGAGCCTTAAAAGGGCGAGGCCAATACCGTCGAAAGCGGACCTAATTTCACCCGCTTCAATGTCCCCTGCAAGTATCGGCGTGCCAGGTGTAGGTATTGGACCATCAATGTTAATCGGCATAAGCCGCCGGCGTGCGAGGCCTCGGTATTTTGTACGGGCCGTCAATTCCTGACCCATGTAGCAACCTTTATCCCAATCCAATCCGTGAAGTTCCTCAAAGTTACTCTCAAGCAGGGTAGATTTTTCGACAACAAGATCCCGACTTCCGTCAGGCAACCCGAGCATCAGTCGAAGCCGCTCATACGCCGCAAAAGCGCCCTCAACAAAACCAATACCGCGCAAAGCTTGGATAGCTGCCTTTCGCGGAGCAATCAAACGGGCACCGGCAGCTCCCAGCCGCGGATCAACGTATGCTATGCCGTCGGCAAAAGGCTTTGCATCGCCGCTCATTTCAGTGAGACCGAGCATTTTTCCAGCGTTTTCACCAAGCAACGCAAACACAGTGAAGGAGTCGCCAATACCCAACTCCACCTTTGAACGGAGCTTAAAGCGGCTTAAGCGTTGACCTAAATCAACGATGCGCTGAGCCTCACAGTCGAGGAAATATAGGGAGTTCATCTCCGTGATAAAGAAGTCATGTAGATATTTGCCTTGCGGCGTCAACAATGCCGCCCAGATAGCGGTATCTGGCGTAACTCGCCCAATATCGTTGGAAATCAAGCCCTGCAGAAAATCCGTGCGGTCTTCGCCGCCGACGGTCAATACAGCTCTCGAGTCCAAGGCAATGTATTGCATGCCCGACACTACGATAGCCCGCCCACATGAACTTCCGCCATCAACCTGATCCCAGTGTTGCCTGTCACATGCCGTGCTTGGCACTTACTTATTCACCGCCTATAACCGGCAGTGACGTAATCAGATATCATGCTTCACTATGAAATTGTTGTTTATAACAGCCAACCGCATCGGCGATGCAGTTCTGTCGACCGGGATTCTTGCTTCTTTGCTCGAAAGCTATCCGACGGCAAGAGTGACAATCGCAGTCGGCCCAGCAGCTGCATCACTTTTTCGCGCCGTGCCTGCCGTTGAGCACATTATTGTCGTCAACAAATTGCCCCTGGGTTTACATTGGGCTGGACTGTGGCGCGCTACAGCTGGCACGCGCTGGGACATAGTTGTTGATTTGAGACGCTCTGCTATTGCTTGGACGCTCAGGGCCGGCAAACGTTGCATCATTCCAAAACGAGCAGAACAAATGCACCGCGTCCGGCTACTCGCAACAACCATCGGCGCTGACGACAATCCTCCGAACCCAAAACTCTGGGCAGATAAAAAAGACGAATCGACAGCAGCGCGGCTCATACCAAACGGCGTACCAGTGCTTGCGCTAGCACCTGCTGCAAACTGGCGCGGGAAACAATGGGATGCCGCAAACTTTTCTCAGTTGTCCGAGCGATTAACGGCAAAAGACGGAATTTTAGCGGGCGCGCGTATTGCCATCCTTGCCGCCGCTCAAGAGCGTGCGCAGACGGAGCAGGTCTTGCAATCCGTTCCACGTGATCGGCTCATAAATTTAGTAGGGAAGGCTGATCTAGCGACAATCTCTGCTTGTCTCAAACGATGCCAGTTCTTCGTCGGCAACGACTCAGGCCTTTCGCATATGGCTGCAGCTGCAGGAGTGCCAACTCTAAGTTTGTTCGGGCCAAGCCGACCAGAACTCTATGCGCCGTGGGGGAACAATACCACGTGGGTCCGAACGATTGAAACCTACGATGAACTTATTGGTGTGCCAAATTACGACCACCGAACGACGGGATCTATGATGAACAGTTTGACTGTTGAGATGGTGGAGGAAGCGGCTATCGCGCTATGGCGCCGAACACAGGCAGCTGCGACATGAGTGAAGAACCACGATTGTCAGCCCTCGTTGTCGTCCACAACGAGGACGCACAGCTTGCCGAATGCCTGGAAACACTAGGATTTGCCGATGAGCTGGTAGTGGTTCTCGATCGTTGTACTGATGGTTCGAAGGACATCGCCCTACAATATACTGAGCATCTAGTTGAAGGCGCATGGGATATAGAAGGAACAAGACGCAATACAGGCATCGACGCCTGCACGGGCGAATGGATCTTTGAGGTCGACGCCGACGAACGAGTATCGGAGTTACTTGCGCTCGAGATTCAGAACACCATCCAGCAAACGACTGATAGCTACTTTCTCGTACCCTATGACAATTATGTTGGCGATCGTTTGGTTCGATTCGGTTGGGGTGCCTCTTGGGGCGTCAGCGCTACGGTCCGCCTGTTTCGTGCCGGGGCAAAGCAGTGGGGCGATCAACGCATTCATCCAAAAATTAAGTTCAACGGCGAAATGGGACGGCTCGTATCGCCGATGGTTCACTATGTGGATCGCGACATTTCAGATATGATTCAACGCCTTGATAGATACACGACCTCTCGCGCTTCTGACTTGCGTCACAGCGGCGATATCGGCAAATTTACGTCAAATATTCGTCGTATCTTTTCGCGCTTTTGGAAATGCTATGTGACCCGCCACGGCTACCGCGAGGGGCCATACGGTTTTCTTATTGCGCTTTTTGCCGGCCTTTATCCTATTCTGTCATATCTCAAGGCCCGACTGGAGGATGGGTGACACGCGTGCTTCAAGTCATGGCGGGAGCCCACCACGGCGGCGCAGAAGAGTTTTTTCTCCGTCTCGTCAGTGCGCTCACCCGCGCTGGTATAGATGAACACGTGATCACGCGTCACGATCAAAACCGATCAATTGCGCTACGCCAGGTCGGTCTTAATCCAATTGAATTACCTTTCGGGGGAATTCCAGACTTCACCACGCGACCACGGCTGAAGAAGGAAATTGCTGCTTTCGATCCAGACATTGTTGTTGCTTGGATGAGCCGTGCTGCTCGGTATTGCCCGACAGGAAAACACATTCTCGTCGCCCGGCTCGGCGGTTACTATAAGCTCAAATACTATCGCCATTGCGATCATCTCATCGCTAATACGCGGGACATTTGCGACTATCTTATCGGTGAGGAATGGCCTGTTGAACGAGTGACATACCTACCTAACTTTGTCGACAACACTCCCGCGAAGCCAAACGGTCGCGCAAACTTTAACACGCCCGAAGGCGTACCGCTTTTGCTCGCTCTTGGCAGGCTCCATGAGAACAAAGCGTTTGACGTTTTACTTAATGCAATGCCGGGCATACCCAATGCGTATCTTTGGATCGCTGGAGAGGGCGCATTGCGGAAGGAACTGGAGATAAGCGCGCGCCGACTCGGCGTTGGCGATCGTGTCCGCTGGCTTGGATGGCGAAGTGATGTCGCGTCATTGTTGGCGGCGGCGGATGTACTCGTCTGTCCATCACGCCACGAGCCTTTAGGAAACGTGATCATTGAGGCCTGGGCCCATGGCTGCCCGGTTGTGGCGGCAGCATCTCAAGGACCAAAATTGCTGATCGAATCCAGCGGTGCTGGGATGCTGTTTCCAATCGACGACTCTGAAGCACTTGCCCGGTCTATCTTGCGCATCCTGGACGATAAAGACATCGCAAGCGATTTGGTAGCAAAGGGGCGCCAAGCTTACGCACAAGATTACTCGGAGGACATCGTCGTCCAGCGGTATATCGAATTCTTCAATCGAGTATCACCATAATGTGTGGGATTGCTGGACTGGTAATGCACGATGGGACAACCCCACCGATTGAGATACTTGATCGATTTGCGCGCGCACTAGGGCATCGCGGACCCGACGGCGAAGGCAAGCATTTGGCAGGACCAGTCGGCATGGTGATGACGCGATTGGCGATTATCGACCTCATGACTGGTGATCAGCCAATTTATGACCCGGGCGGTGTCGCCTTAATTGCTAATGCTGAAATTTACAATTACGTCGAACTGCGCACGCAATTGAGCGACGTTGCGTTCACAACACAGTCAGACTGCGAGCCACCTCTCCATCTCTATCGCAGAAACGGTTTGTCGTTTGCCGACGACCTTCGTGGCATGTACGCAATTGCCATACACGACCCAGCGGAGGGGCGGCTGATCCTCGCGCGCGACCCCTTCGGAATAAAGCCGCTCTACTATGTGGAGAAACCTGATCTGTTTGCTTTTGCCTCCGAGCCTAGTGCACTAATCGCAGCAGGACTTGTTGAGGCCATCGAAGACCCTGAGCATCGCGACGAGCTCCTACAGTTGCAATTCACATGCGGCCGTAACACGATTTACAAAAACATTTCTCGGGTGCTTCCCGGTGAAACCTTGGAAATCCGCGGCGCTCGAATCGTAAGCCGCCATCAGCGATCTGCATTGCCACTTCCCGATTCCACTGAGATCAGCCAAGACACTGCCTTGGAGCGGTTTAATGATGCACTCATAGATAGTGTCGAAAAACATCAACGTTCGGACGTTCCCTACGGTCTTTTTCTTTCAGGTGGCACCGATTCCGCGACAATGTTGGCACTCTTGGCGCGGCACTCTGATCATCCGGTACAAACCTTCACCGCTGGGTTTTCGGAGCGAGGTGTACACGACGAGCGGTCACATGCGCGGCAGTTGGCGAAGAGCGTTGGCGCTGAACATCACGAGGTTGAGTTTACCGAAGAGGACTTTTGGTCGCTCCTCCCGCAGATTGCCGGATGCATGGATGATCCGGCAGCCGATTACGCCATATTGCCAACATGGAAACTAGCTCGCGAAGCGGCACAGGAGCTCAAAGTTGTGTTGTCCGGAGAAGGCGGTGATGAACTATTTGCCGGCTACGGTCGGTATCGCAGTATTTTGCGGCCGTTTTGGCAAGGCGGCCGTGCAATCCGCCCGCGAGGAATATTCGACCGGCTGCGCGTGCTTAAGCACGAAAATAACGCCTGGCGTGACGGAATCGTTTCGGCGGAAGCGACCGCCACCATACCCGGCAGAACCAAGCTCCAAATTGCACAAGCAACTGACGTCGCCGATTGGTTACCCAACGATTTGTTGACCAAACTGGACCGGTGCCTGATGTCGCACGGCCTTGAAGGTCGAACGCCGTTGCTCGATCAAGTAGTTGCCGATGCGGTGTTTTCACTGCCTGACCATTTTAAGGTCCAGAATGGCCAAGGAAAATGGATTTTGCGGCAATGGCTAGCGGAAAATTTTGCTGCCTCTCGTCCCTTCGAAAAGAAACGAGGTTTTACGGTCCCTGTCGGTGAATGGATGGGGCGCCATAGCGATCGACTAGGTGAACTCGTTGCGAAGGATCCGGCAGTTGCAGCGGTCTGCCACCCATCGCGTATCAAAGCGCTATATTCGAGTACCAAGAAACGTGCTCGATTTGCGGGATGGGCGCTTCTATTTTATGCACTTTGGCATCGCCGAAATATTCGAAACTTGCCGGCAGACGGTGACACGTTTGAGTGCCTCTCATCTCACTGATGCAGCGTACGAAAAACTCTACGCCGTTTTTGCTGCTCGCGTCTGTTTGCTTTCGTAAGCCTTCATGGAGTTGGCTATATCCGACGACAATGCAGACGAATCCTTATCCGGGTTGAATCCCAATAGAATAGCGCCTGAGAGCTGCTTCAAAAGTTGTAAGTCCTTTGGATTTGGCCTTGGAAAGTGCTTCTGAATGGATGTCACGACTTCGATCAGCGAGTAATGAAGCTCGGCAACATGATCAAATTGTGTGCCAACAACGCGCTGCGCTAAATCATTCGCCATAAACACAAGATGATTGCCCATATCTCGCTTGGTGTCGTCGATACGGTTGCCGTTCATTGACGACTCAATAACTTGCTCAAGAAAGCTAATCTGAAAAGCGTGCCTGCTTAACTTCTCTTCGTTTATTGTGGTAATTGCCCCGACGATTTCTTGTTGCAACTCACCCGGTGACATCGGTGTCCCCTTGGCCTTTGCACGAAGACTGTTCGGCACCTGTATCTGGGAAATTTCCGATCCTCTATTGGTATCATTTCGACGATCCGGCCCCGTGTAATCGGACGTGACAACAAATGGACGGCGGCGGAACGCCAATGCCTCCATCCGTTCAAATAATTATCCGGGCGAGATCGGTTTGATCAACATCGCATCGGTTCCGCAACTCGCAACACGACGCACGATATTACTGTCAGGTTGCCACGTCGTGACGATCACTGGAACGAATGGATTATCGCCAATTTCGTTGTTGCGGATTTTCTTGATGAGGTCGCAGACATCTCCGTCCTCAAGCCTCGTGTCCAAAACCAACACATCAGGACATTGATGCTTTAGTGCCTCTACTACTTCCTCGATCCAACCAAAATCAGCTGTTGCTCTGAACCCCTCATGCAACATCGCGCATTTACCAGGTCCACCACAAATTTTCCTACAGCCCCAAGCTTAATCCGACCGCCCCTCGGTTCAGCTTACAACAGAAGCGCAAAATCATTGCGCAATCAGCAGCCCTACACTGTAATAAACCTTGTCATAATTGGTTTGTGAGCGCAACGACCGCAGGTAATCGTTGAGAAAAACTTGACTGTGGAGCGATTGTAGATGACCTAACGGCGCGAATTGAGCACCGCTTGTGCCGCTGCAAGGCGCGCGATTGGTACGCGATATGGAGAGCAGGATACATAATCTAACTCCAACTCCTCACAAAAGCCGATTGACGCCGGATCACCGCCATGTTCCCCGCATATTCCGAGTTTCAAATCCGGCCGTGCCGCTCGGCCACGCTCAGTTGCCATCGCGATCAAAACGCCGACGCCATCGACATCAAGTGACACAAAGGGGTCTTTGGGCAGAATTCCCCGCCGTTCATATTGCATCAAGAAAGACGCCGTATCATCCCGACTCAAGCCAAATGTCGTTTGGGTCAAATCGTTGGTGCCAAAACTGAAGAAGGCCGCCGACCCGGCGATCTCTCCGGCGCAAATTGCCGCACGAGGCAATTCGATCATCGTCCCAACCATATAGTTTAGTTCTTCACTAAATTCCGCAGCTACGTCCGCTGCCACCTGGTCAATGTCTGCCTTGAGGATTTCCAATTCCCGCGACAGAACGACAAGCGGAACCATGATCTCCAAAATTACTTCTTCATCCGTTTCATGCTTCACTTCAATTGCCGCTTCAAATATTGCCCGTGCCTGCATCTCGTAAATTTCAGGGTACGTGATTGCCAAACGACAGCCGCGATGCCCAAGCATGGGATTTGCCTCTTTTAGCTGCGCGGCACGGAAGCGCACCTGCTCCAACGACAGGTTTGCAGCGCTTGCGACCTCATTCATTTCGCTATCCTCTTTTGGCAGAAATTCGTGAAGCGGTGGATCCAACAGACGGATAGTGACCGGTAAACCCTTCATGACCCGAAATAATTCGACAAAATCAGCACGCTGCATTGGTAGTATTTTTTTCAGCGCTGCTCGCCGGCCGGCGAGACTTTCGGCAACAATCATTTGGCGAACCGCGATAATACGATCGCCCTCAAAGAACATATGCTCGGTTCGACACAACCCGACCCCCTCGGCGCCAAACTCGCGCGCAGAGCGGGCATCGAGCGGCGTTTCCGCATTCGCCCGTACTTTGAGTCGGCGAATTCCATCGGCCCAGTCCATCAATCGACTAAACTCGCTGGAGAGTTTCGGTTGGATGGTTGGAACTTCCCCCAACATGACTTCACCGGTTCCACCATCAATCGTTATCAAGTCACCCGCGCGAACGACTGTATCACCAACCGACAAAGTCTTCGCCTGACTATCGATGGCAAGCGCACCTGCACCTGCGACGCAGGCGCGCCCCATACCACGGGCAACAATCGCCGCGTGGCTCGTCATGCCGCCACGGGTTGTGAGAAATCCGCGTGCCGCATGCATTCCATGAATATCTTCGGGACTCGTCTCGATACGTATGAGGATCACCGCCGCCCCCAAGGCCGCCAGTTCTTCTGCCTCGTCAGCACTGAACACAGCCTGACCTGATGCGGCTCCGGGTGATGCCGGTAAGCCTGTCGTGATAACAGTCTTTTCAGCAGACGGATCAAGCGCCGGATGCAAAAGCTGATCGAGCGACAACGGATCGACGCGTAAGACTGCTGTCTCCGTATCGATCAATCCCTCGTCAACCATATCCACCGCGATCTTTACTGCCGCCGCCGCCGTGCGCTTGCCTGCCCGGGTTTGCAGCATCCAAAGGTTGCCGTCTTGAACAGTAAACTCGATGTCCTGCATATCCTTGTAATGGGTCTGTAAAATTTTCCGGACGTCACTAAGCCGGTGAAAGACGTCCGGCATAACCTCTTCCATCGCCGACAACTTAGAGCCCTGTGCCTGCTTCGCAGCAATTGTTAAGCATTGCGGCGTGCGAATACCCGCGACCACGTCCTCACCTTGTGCGTTCACCAAAAACTCACCGTAAAAAACATTCTCGCCGGTCGACGGATCACGCGTGAATGCGACGCCTGTAGAACAGTTCTCACCCATGTTCCCAAACACCATGGCCTGCACGTTCACAGCAGTACCCCAGTCCGAGGGTATTCCGTTGAGCCGGCGGTAGGTAACGGCGCGTTCGTTTTCCCAACTACCCAACACCGCTCCAATTGTGCCCCAGAGCTGTTCCTGCACATCCTGTGGAAACGGACTGCCGGCATGCTCTTCGACTGTCGCTAGAAATGAATTCGCTAGTTCCTCGAGATCGTCCGCATCCAGATCGGTATCCAATGTGACGCCGCGCTCGTTCTTGCGTGTATCCATTAGGTCTTCAAACAAATAGCCGGCCAAGCCGAGCACAACATTTCCGTACATCTGAATAAAACGCCGGTATGAATCGTAAGCGAATCTCCGGTCACCACTAAGCTTTGCCAACCCCACAACTGTTTCGTTGTTAAGGCCAAGGTTCAGCACTGTGTCCATCATCCCCGGCATTGATGCACGTGAACCGGAACGAACCGAGACGAGCAATGGATTTGCAATGTCGCCGAACCGGGCGCCAACGTCTTGTTCAATTAGTTTCAGCGCGGCTGCAACATGCTCACGGAGTTCGGGTGGGTAGGACTTACTGTTTGCGTAGTAATACGTGCATGCTTCGGTCGTGATTGTGAAGCCAGACGGAACTGGCAGTCCGAGTCCGCTCATCTCCGCGAGCCCCGCGCCCTTGCCGCCAAGTAGATCGCGCATCGCAGCATCGCCTTCTGCAACCCCGTTACCGAATCCGTACACCCATTTGTTCATCCGCGGCCCTATCCCTCTATCTGACTGAAATCAGCAACGCTATTCATGGTTCTAGTCACATAGGCGAGTAGACCAAGCCGATTTTTGCGCAAGGCAGGGTCATCCGCGTTGACGGTCACGCGATCAAAGAACTCATCGACAGGGCGCCTAAGTTTAGCTAGTTCCAACATGGCGTTTGAAAATTCTCCCTCGCGTACGGCGTCAGCAACCCGATCGCTTGATATCAACATAGCCGCACCGAGCGCATTCTCCTCGTCCTGCACTAACGCCTTCGGATCGTAAACGCCATCATAGGTCACACCGTCCGTCTTTTCTTCAATGCGCAGGATGTTCGCAGCCCTGCGAAACGCAGTGAGAAGATTCGCGCCATCCTCGGTATTCAGGAATGTTTCCAAGACGTCCACTCTGGCAAGTAATCGCACCAAGTCATCCTCGCCGCCGAGCGCGAAGACCGCACTAATAAGGTCATGCCGTACACCGTGTTCGCGCAAGTGAACCTTGAGCCTATCAGCGAAGAATTCCAACAAATCAGTGGCGAGTTCTTGTCGTTGGGATGACGGAGCGTCCTGCAGAAACGGTGTTGTAGCTTGAATAAATACCTGCAAGAGAGGCAGCCTAAGTTCGTTCTCCACAATGAGCCTGATGACCCCAAGCGCCGCACGACGTAACGCATAGGGATCTCTGGAACCTGTTGGCTTTTCGTTGATTGCCCAAAACCCGGCGAGCGTATCAATTTTGTCGGCGAGAGCGAGTACTACTGAAATTGGGGCGCTGGGACATCGGTCGCTCGGTCCGAGTGGCGAGTAATGTTCGGCAATGGCCTCGGCAACCTCCGGCAGCGCATTTTCCTGCAAAGCGTAATAACGTCCCATTATCCCCTGCAATTCAGGAAATTCGCCTACCATGTCTGTCATGAGGTCAGTCTTCGCGAGCAGCCCTGCGCGTTGGCCGATGGCAACCTCAACGTCTGGAACATATCCAGAGAGCACTTGAACCAATGCCTGTATTCGTACTGATTTATCAGCAACGGAACCTAGTTTCGCATGGAAAATAAGGCCATCGAGATCTGGCAATCGGCTTTCGAGCGTACGCTTTCTATCCTGGTCCCAGAAAAACTGGGCGTCGGCGAGCCGAGCTGCCAAAACACGCTCGTTCCCATTGACAATTTGCGCACCACCGTCCGTCGCCTCAATATTGGCGATGACAACAAACCGCGGCGCTAACGTGCCGTCTTTGTTCACAAGTGAAAAATACTTTTGGTGACTGCGCATAACCGTGGCTAAGACTTCGTCTGGAAGCCCCATAAATCTTTCGTCAATACGACCCAAAAGCGCGACAGGCCACTCAACGAGCCCAGCCACTTCGTCAAGAAGACCTGCATCGTCTTTTATGGTGAGCCCTTCAACCTCTGCTAGCCGTTTGAGTTCGCTCTCTATATGCGTACGACGGCTGTCAGAACGTAGGATTACCTTTGCCTCGCGCAACTTCGCTTCATATTCGGCAAACGATGTTGCTTTGAATTCTTTGGAAGCGAGAAAACGGTGGCCGACTGTTTGATTCCCACTTGCTATACCATGGGGTGACAAACCAATTGGATCTTTACCACTCTCGGCACGCCCCGGGTTACGCGTGAGATCGAGCTTTATGGTTTGCCCATCAAAGACACACAGAATTGACTGTAGCGGGCGCACCCACTTGAGTTTTGTTTCCTCTCCCCACGCCATCGACTTGGACCACGAAAAACCCCAGACAGTTTCCTTCACAATCCCAGCAATAACGTCCCTGACGGCATTTCCGCCGCTCGTCACGTTTGCAACGTAGTGTTCGCCATTCTTCGACACCTCCGTATGCAGATCGTCAGGCTTTATTCCGACCGATCTTGCAAACCCTTCAATTGCGGCATCTGGCGCACTGACCGATGGCCCTCGCTTCAACTCGGTTGTCATCGGTTGACGCTCTGGCAGCCCGTCAATGACGAGTGCGAGACGCCTCGGTGTTGCAAAAGCGTCTGCATGCTCAAAGTTCAACCCTTCTTTCTCAAACCCTGACGTGACGAAGCGCTTAAGCTCTTCAGCCGCACGCGACTGCATACGCGCAGGAATATCTTCCGAAAATAATTCGAGCAGAAGTTCGGGCATCGCCGTTACTCTTCCTCGGACGCGGCAAGCCATGCCGCGCAGCAGGCGTTTGCCATTGCGCGGACGCGACCGATATACGCTTGGCGCTCGGTTGCGCTGATCACGCCGCGCGCGTCGAGCAGATTAAACAAATGGCTTGCCTTAAGACATTGGTCGTAGGCTGGAAGCGACAGGCCAGCCTTTAATACCGCCGCACATTCTTCCTCCGCATCGGCGAAGTGGCGAATAAGCATGTCCGTATTTGCATGCTCAAAGTTATAAGCGGAAAATTGCCGTTCCGCTTCGAGGAAGACATCTCCGTAACTCGTGCCCGCACCATCGAAATCGAGATCATAGACGTTCTCCACGCCCTGAATATACATCGCCAGCCGCTCGAGTCCGTAGGTGAACTCTACCGATATGGGATCGCAATCGATGCCGCCAACTTGTTGAAAGTATGTGAACTGGCTGACCTCCATACCATCACACCAGACCTCCCATCCGAGACCTGCCGCACCAAGAGTCGGACTTTCCCAATCGTCCTCGACAAACCGAATATCGTGCTCCAGTGGGTCGATACCCAGCAATTTTAGACTGTTGAGATAGAGTTCCTGGCTGTCCTGTGGAGACGGTTTGAGCATCACCTGATACTGATAAAAATGCTGCAGCCTATTGGGGTTCTCGCCGTAGCGACCGTCGGTCGGTCGGCGGGAAGGCTGCACATAGGCAGCACGCCATGGTTTTCGTCCGAGCGCTCGCAGTACGGTTGCAGGGTGAAATGTCCCCGCACCAACCTCCATATCGTAGGGCTGGAGAATAACACAGCCTTGCGACGACCAATACGCGTGCAGCGTCATAATGAGTGATTGTAGGCTATTGTTTGCAGCCATGATTTTCCTGGAACCCGGCTGTACGTCAGTTACGACGCAGGATGACTGCAGTGCCGTAGAGGGTCAATACGGGCAATTTTCTCGATCGCATTTGGATGCGTGGTTGGTTGCAACGTAAAATTTGCAAACTGGACATCTCACCGTCTCTTCAACGGTGCCGCCGGCACCCGGAGTGGTCTTGCTTTTATCTTCTTCCAGCCCCCTACCCCACATGCGCGCGTTTCTGATCTCGAAATACCGCTGCATCCGCAACATTCCATACAGCACCGTTAAAATAACGCTGATTAGAACGACGAACTTCAGGAAGGAAAACCCAAACATTCCGCACCTTAATCGGGCGAACAAGCCAGGGTCAAGTTAGGGTACGCACTGGGGTGCTCTACGGTGACGAATTCAATAAATTCGCAAATTTGCCAGCTCCATAAGTAACAATGTCAAAACACCATAATGGTGCATCAGAGGCCATAACGTGCCCAAATTGCCCGTTCTTCAAAAATTGTCATCACTTCGTGTGCCAGCGACGACGCCCGCTCCACACCTAGTTTGCGCTGAAGCCACCCACGCGGCTGTGCCATGACTCTGAAGCGGACGTTCTCGCCCAATTTTTCTCGCATAACGGAGCGCAAATCGCCGATACCGTCGACTACTCCCATTTCAAGCGCCTTGCGGCCGGTCCAGAACTCCCCACTGAATAAGATTTTCTCATTTGCACTTAGTCGTTGCGCTCGCCGCTCACGAACATAGGCGCTGAACTGTTCGTGTAGATCTTTCTGGATCTCCTTGAGGTGCTTTACGTCTTTCGGATCCTCCGGTCGAAATGGATCAAGCATTGCCTTTTTATCGCCCGCGGTATGGACCCTGCGCTCCACGCCAATCCGGTCGAGAAGTGCAGGAAACCCAAAACTTGCTGAGACAACACCGATCGATCCGACGATAGAGGCTCCATCGGCGTAAATTTCGTCAGCCGCACACGCCAACCAATATCCGCCGGACGCGGCAACATCCTCACAAAAAGCGTAAACCGGAATTTCCTTCTCATCCGATAGCGCACGAATTCTCTTCGCAATCAGCGCAGATTGCACTGGCGAACCGCCAGGCGAATTTATTGCCAAAGCAACTGCCTTTACACGGCCCATCCGAAACGCATGATCGAGAGGCGTCGACAGGGCGCTAAGTGATAGACCACGCTTTGCTGAACCTGTTTGGCCAATAACTCCCGATAACTGAATGACCGGCACGATTGGCGCGCGTTCGATACGATCCGCAACGCGCTCACCAATCCACGGTAGCCGGCGCAGCCACTCTGAAGGTTGCTTTGATGGTTGTTTCTCAGTCATGGCTCTTTAAATGGTCCCAGGCACCCAGACATCAACAGCAGGCGATTCGATTAGTGGGATCATAGGCTTAACGCCATCCCGTCACGAAGCACGGATTCTGCCCCGCGAGTGAAGTCATTGGATACTGTATGCAGCACCATCCCAGCCGAGAGGCGCATCGGTGATTTGGCGCCGCGCCGACCACGTACAATCACACGCTTGGCAGGTTGGCCGGCGAAAGACCACAGAGGAAATACGACGATGCCACCGACATGTTCGAACAATAGAGCCAACAACTCATCCAGACGATCGGCACGATGGATAAACGTAATTCCACCGGAAGGCCTCGCCATGGCAACGCAAAACCGTACCCAGCAGGCAAGATCGGCGGCACCTTCAATGGTCGATATGGCTTTAGTCACATCTGGCGACGGGTCCGCATGACCTGCGCGGAGATAGGGTGGGTTAGCCATGACCTCGTCAAAGCTCTCCGGCCGCAGTTCTGGTGGAGGATTTAGGAGGTCACCGTTCATGATCTGTATCCGGGCATCAAAGCGGTTGGCAGCAACATTGTATTCGGCCAACATGGCAAGATGAGGTTGGAGTTCGAGGCCGACAACTTCTGTCGAACTTGCGCGCGCAGTGTAGCAGAGAGCCACTGCACCAACACCGCAACCGACGTCAAGAATTCGAGTGTTCTGAACATCCGGAGCCGCTGCTGCAAGAAAAATCGGATCTATCGCAGAACGGTAGCCACCGCGCGGCTGATGAAGAATGAGACGCCCATTCAGCAGATGATCTGGTTGATCACCTGAATTAGTACCAATCGATGCATCCCGATCGTCGAGTTCGCCCGCTTGCGCCAAGAGTCCCATCGCGGCGTCATAGTCTTCGTCAACAACCATGAGTCGTCTTGGAATGGCGTTGGCCAACCCCTCAAGCACGCTCGTATGTCCATCGAACACGATCGCATCAATTCGGCCGCCTGCCAAAAGCGCAGTCAGCCATGAAATACGAACAGCGTCGGACGTACGTAAAATCTCTCTCATCGCGTTTCTGACACTCGTTGCTAGTCCGTCCAACCCTTGACCATCGGTTGTGTTGCCCTATGCTCGCCGCCGAATCGTCTGGCGATCAACTGGGAGTTCAATCTGTTGGCAACAGTTGTCAAATTCCACCCAAAAAACTCCGAGGACGGGAAATCTACGCTGGACAATCTGCATGCACTAGTGTCGAGCGATGTCGCGCGCGTCAATCAGCTAATTCTCGACCGCATGCAAAGTTCCGTTCCACTAATCCCTCAACTTGCTGGTCATATCATTGCCGCCGGCGGCAAACGCCTACGTCCCATGCTGACGCTTGCCGCCGCAAAATTATGTGGTTACCAAGGTGACAGCCATATTGCACTTGCCACTAGTGTTGAATTTATTCACACCGCAACGCTTCTGCATGACGACGTTGTCGACCAGTCAATGTTACGGCGCGGCCAAGATTCAGCTAATTCGCTTTGGGGCGACCATGCATCGATCCTCGTTGGTGACTTCCTGTTTTCCAGAGCATTCCAACTCATGGTCGAAAATGGATCCTTGGAAGTGCTCTCTATTCTCTCTGAGGCATCGGCTGTAATCGCTGAAGGTGAGGTTCTTCAGTTGATGACGACTAACGATACCGAGACGAGCGAAGAAGCATATCTCGACGTTGTCCGCGCCAAAACCGCAAAACTTTTCGCGGCGGCAACGGAAATCGGCGCCGTCGTCGCGGGCCGACCGAAAGCCGAGCGCCAAGCGCTGGAAAGCTATGGTATGAATTTGGGAATAGCCTTCCAGTTGATCGATGATGTGCTGGACTACTCGGCAAGCGAAAGGGAACTGGGCAAAACCATTGGCGATGATTTTCGCGAAGGCAAAATCAACTTGCCGGTGGTGCTTGCATGGCGGCGCGGTGACGAGAAAGACAGAATCTTCTGGCGTCGCACGATGGAAGAACTAGACCAAAAAGACGGCGATTTCGAGGATGCCGTTTCCAAAATGGAACGCTGCGGTGCCCTGCAAGACTCTATTGAACGGGCCCGCCATTACGGCGCAATAGCGCGCGATGCTTGTGGTATTTTTCCTGATAGCGAAATTAAGCAGGCGCTCGTCGACGCAATTGATTTTTGCATCGAACGGGCGCACTGACCTAGCGGTAACAGCGACGATTGTGCGCTTATCCGTTTACGTACGCGGCCGGCTCCATAGTGGTGTATCGGGATGCGCCAGAAAAGTTGCTTCTTCCTCTGTCGTCTCCCGGCCAAGCGCGTCGTTACGCGCTGGAAATCGCCCAAACCGCGTAAACACTTCCCTATGTGCAACTGCTGCATTTCGGCTTCGCTCATTATCCAAAGTCGAGAAGAACTCAACGCTTCGGTCTTGATCCTCAGCATTTTCACTGTGTTCCAGGGGCAGATAAAAGAATAGGCGTTGCTCTTGCGGCACAGCCTTATCGGCACCGGCTTCGATCGCCTCTTTGGCAAGCTTCCGGGCTAACGCGTCACTCGCGAAAGCCTTGGGAACACCACGGAACATGTTGCGAGAGAACTGGTCGAGAAGAATAATTTCCGAGAGGCGACCCTGTGGTGTGGCGCGCCAGGACGCAAGCTCCCCGTTGTTTGCCCGCGTATGAGCATCAAGAAACCGATCGCGCAGCATCGAATCGAACTTCGCATCACCACGGAAACGATCCTCCTGCGCGCATTCTTCAAACCAGAAGTCGAAGACCTTGCACATTTCATCGCCGCCAGCAGTTCGCCAACTCTCGCACTCCGCCTGCCACAAATCCGCGTATTCTACGTGCTTCCAATTTTCGAACCACGGGCCGCCGCGTGTAAAGTGGACTACTCCGGGAGAACCATTTTTAGGAGAGGTCGACCAACCCTCAAGCCAATTCCAGGTCTCCGGTATCGAGCCGACAAGCGCGTCGTCGAGCCATGCAAAGCGGTGTAGAAATAAACCTGATTCCGAATTCACAAGTTCCGGCGTCAAAACCGCATTGGCAGGATGTCCACAATTATAGAGGACCATCGACGACCAGTTTTTGCGGGGATATTGTGTCTGCAGCTGACCATCCATCTTCTTTTCTTCTGGCGGATGATGATCATGTTGAACACACATGACGGCGTAGCGGTCATCTGCTAGACGGGCCAGTTCAAGAACATCATCTTGCCACAAGAAATCACAATCGCAGAACAGAGCCCAACCTTCATACCCGGCCAAGTGCGGGACAAGAAAACGTGTAAATGTGAATTCTGTCGATGCCAATGCATCTACTTCGCGCGAATAGACACCATTCTCACGAAGTGCATTTTGTCTTAGTGGACTGACTGTAATAGGACCACTTGCTCGCGCGTGAAGGGAGTGCCTGCAAACCTGATACACCAAATCTTCGCGGCTGTCCCATCCAACAAATATGCGGAATGGCTCTGGAATTTCGGATGTCATTAACTATCCCCTTGCTCGTCGATCCATCGGCACAATTCGTCACTCATCCCGTCCAACACATGTCTCCATGTCTGATCTTGACCTTGTCGAAACAGTCGCGCGGAGCGATACCATGGAGAGTCGACGCGATCAATCTGCCACCGCCAACTCGGCTGGGCCGGCGCCACAACCCAGACCTGTTTTCCGAGCGCCCCGGCAAAGTGCACCGTCGTGTTTGCAACCGATAGCACCAAGTCCAAGGCGTCAATCTGCGCGGCGAAGTCGTCGAGATCCATACCGGTATCGTCCCAACTATGCACCGTAATGTCGTGTTCAGATTTGAACGTCGCGAGTTCCTCTGCGCAATCGCCGTGTTGCAGATTGACAATGGTCAGCCGCGGGTCACCAATTAATTCAGACCAGTCGGCCAAATTCATGAAGCGCCGCGAGCGCTCCAATGCATTTACACCGCCACGCCAGGAAATTCCAATAGTCGGACCATCTCCGAGGGCTGCGAAACGCCTGACCCAGTCGTCAACTGCCCCTACATCCGTTGTCAGATATCGCCCTTGTACTTGTTCAAAATCACTTTCGTTTCGGCGAAATCGGCGAGGCAGGCTGCCAAATGGGACAACGAGATCCGTCTCCGTTGACGCCCAGCCGCCGTGTACCGCTCTTTCGCTGACGACTGAGCATCCTGGAAAACTGCGACCCATCAACGCGACGAGCCGGTCATCAACCTGTAGCGAGACTTGTTCCGTCTGACCATATAAATCGCCAATGCAATGGGCAAACATGACAACGTCACCTGGCCCCTGCTCGCCATATACCGTGATCGACCGGCCGTTCAAATCTTCCACACCCCAGTGTGGCTGCGCGAACACTCTGTGCACCTCGTCATCGATTTCCCAGCGCAGCTCGTAGGCATCCCAGCCGCGCCCATAGTCACCGCCCAGGAGAAAAGCATTGCTACGATTCCAGCGAGCGACGAGGCTAGTCGGATTTCGCGCAAGTACCAAATCAAAGATCTCCAGCGCCTCATCCAGCCGACCGATGCCGGAATACACAGTTGCGAGGTTGGTTTGTGCTTCCAAATATGACGGATCGAGCTCCAGCGCCTTCTGAAAGCTCGCCGCCGCCTCAGCCATGCGGTTGGTATACTGTTGAATAAGTCCTAAATTGTTCACTGCGCGTGACGCATTTGGCGCAAGAGCAAGTGCGCGTGTAATTTCAGCTTCCGCTTCTTCAAATCGGTTCTGATCGAAATAGACGAGGGCGAGATTGTTTCGAGCCTCCGCGTAGTCGGCGCGGACCTCTAGCGCATCGAGAAGATGCCGCTCGGCTTCCTCAAATCGCCGCAGCCTACGTAAAATATTTGCAATATTGTTGAGGAGCCGAGGATTTCTGGGCTCCACAGTCAATGCCTCCTGAAGGGGTATCACGGCTTCATCGTATCGATCCGCGGCGGCAAAAGCGTGGCCAAGATTGCCAAGTACGAGTGAATTTTGGCTTTGCTGCTCGCGTGCCTTGATAAGAAGTTTTATCGCATCGTCAGCACGACCAGCCGACGTCAATGCGGCGCCGCAATTCGCAATGGCTTCGATATCGTCTGGAGCCTGTTGCATGATCTCTTCGTATTGTGAAATTGCGGCGGCGGCTTGCCCGCCTTCTAGAAACAAGCTCGCCAGTGCACGCCGTGCCTCAAGAAAATCCGGGCGCACAGCGACCGCGCGCTCAAACTGAGGGATCGCGTCGGATCGTTGGCCGCGCAAAGCATGCGCCCGTCCAAGATTGAAACACACCAACGCATTGTCGGGTTCCGCGGACAAGAGTATCTGGAAACTTGAGACGGCCTCGTCGAATTGCCCTAGCGCCAACTGCACCTCGCCTAAACTCTCATGGTATCTGACACGTTCTGGATCAATCGAAAGTGCTCGGCCAATCAACTCGGCAGCCTCTACCCAATGTTGATTTTTGCAGCCGACTATGCCGAGAAGATAAAGCGCATCGACGTTGTGCCGGTCTTGCGCAAGAATGTTGCGAAGAAGCTTATCCGCCTGCTCCACATCTTCTGCCTGAAGCAGTTTCACTGCGTCGGCGATATCGGGTTTCTGGAGATTGTCGCTCATTTTACTTTGATGGATACGAAGAGGTCGTGACAGTGGCCATTATGCCAAAATCGCGGCCCGCACGCGAGCGGCAACTTGCGACCTATGCCGTGAAGGCGCTATAAACCGCGGCAGATCGGAGTGTAGCTCAGCCTGGTAGAGTACTGTCTTCGGAAGGCAGGGGCCGCTGGTTCGAATCCAGCCACTCCGACCAAATTTTTCACAATTTAGAAAATTTTTATAATTTGGTTGGTGCGCGCGTACGCATTTCGAGCACTTGGGGAAAATTAAAAAGACCGCCGATGTTTAAGAGACGTCACGCCGTCGACGTCGAGGTTCGCTGTACTGCATTAATAGCCCGCCAAATTCGCTCGGGCGTCGCAGGCATATCGATGTGATTTATGCCGAGGGGCGCAAGCGCGTCTGCGATGGCATTTGTGACCGCGGCCAGCGCACCAACTGTTCCCGCTTCACCTGCGCCTTTCACCCCCAACGGGTTAGTCTCAGTGGGCACTGGATTGGTCGCCATAATGAATGAGCAGAGAGTCTCTGCGCGGGGCATGCCGTAGTCGAGGAACGAGCCGGTTACGAGTTGCCCCGCCTCGTCGTAAATTATCGCCTCGGAAAGCGCCTGACCGGCTCCTTGGGCGATACCACCGTGAATCTGGCCCTCCAGAAGCAGCGGATTGACCACAATCCCAACGTCGTCGACGATGGCATAACGAACTATCTCTAGAACACCGGTCTCCTCGTCGATTTCCACTTCACAGGCATGGCAACCGTTTGGGAAATTCGGAACGTCAGGAACAAAGCTAGCAGTCTCAGAGAATCCCGCCTCGACACCAAGCGGTAGATCCTGACCAAGAAATGCCTGCCGGACGATCTCCCCGAGGGCAATTGATCTGTCGGTTCCAGACACTAGATACGTGCCGTCCGAAAACCCAACATCGACTTCGGCAACTTCAAGCCGATGGGCCGCGATCAGGCGGCCCTTCTCGATGATCTTATCGGTAGCAAGAGTGATTGCAGCTCCACCCACAGCCATTGAGCGCGAGCCCATGGTCCCGCTGCCAAACACGACGGCATCGGTATCTCCCTCGACGATACGGACGGCACCCGGCGCCAAGCCGAGCCTGTCACATACAAGTTGCCGGAAGACCGTATCGTGACCCTGTCCGTGGGAAATTGTTCCGACGAACACGGTCAACGAGCCGCCCGGATCGAACCGAACCTCAGCGCTTTCCAGCCCACGCCCTGCCTGCTCAATGGTATTGGATATTCCAAGTCCACGAAGCTTGCCGCGCACGCGCGCCTCGCTTCGTCTTGGCTCAAAGTTACCGTGATCCGCCAGCCGCAAAGCGTCGTCCATATTCTTCTCAAACATGCCGGAGTCGTAAACGAATGTCAGTGCAGTTTTATATGGCATCGCTGTCGCTGGGATTGTGTTACGCCGTCTGAGCTCGATTGGGTCGATACCCATCTCAGCCGCAGCGGTATCGATGAGCCGTTCGATAATGTATGCGGCCTCTGGCCGACCAGCGCCACGATAGGGCGCCGTTGAATTGGTGTTCGTAAAGACCGCGCTCACATCAACATGGATCGCCAGCGTTGTATAAACGCCGGCAAGCGTACCAAGGTTGGAGATGGCTGGGACCGGTGCATTGGACGCAAGATACGCACCCACATTGACGATGGTTGAAACTTGCAGCGCCAGAAACCGCCCGTTCCCGTCGAGCGCCAACGCGGCTTCACTGACATTGTCCCGGGCATGGTTATCGCTGGCGAACGCTTCACTACGGTCGCAAATCCATTTGACCGGGCGACCGATCCGCTTCGATGCCCAAAGAACGAGAATATACTCGAGATACGTGCCACCCTTCATGCCGAAGCTGCCGCCAATATCCCCTGCCACAACGCGGAATTTATGCTCCGGCAGGCCGAAGATGTTTTCTGCCAAGTCCCGACGCACGCCATGGGGCGCCTGTAAGCCGGCATAAAGGGTATAGCGGTCACTCCCGACGTCGTACTGGCCGATGCAGCCTCTCGGCTCCATGGTATTCGCGGAAACGCGGCTGATGGGATAGCGTTGGCGTGTGACGTGTGCTGCTTTCCCTAGGCCTGCAAGCGTCGCCGCCTTGTCGCCCAACTCGTACTCAAAACAGACGTTGCCCGAACAATCATCCCATATCAGCGGCGCGCCGCCTTCGATCGCCTCGACTGCCGATGTCACCGAAGGCAACGCATCGTATTCGACATCGATCAGTTCCGCCGCATCTCTCGCCTGGCGACTGCTCTCAGCGACGATTAGCGCGACAGGATCGCCAACGTGACGGACGCGATCACTTACTAGAGCAGCACGAGAAGTGTGAAACATGTCGTCTTCCCCGCGCCGCAATCCACCGAATGCGCAACGCACCGGGCCGATGCCGTCGGCCTGGAGGTCAGCGCCGGTCAATACGGCAATTACCCCGGGAGCGGCTTTAGCCGCTTCAACGTCGATCGAGCGAATAACGGCAAAGGCGTACGGCGAGCGCACGACGAAGCCGTGCGCCTGGTTGGGAAGTGACACGTCGTCTAGAAATTGCCCGAACCCTTTCAGAAGACGAGGATCTTCCGTGCGCTTTACGGGTTGTCCGATCGCAAATCTTTCCATGGTTTCGCCCCAAACATCGTTACAGCCATAATTGCCATTAACGCAATCGCTCCATCTCCGAACAAGATCGCGCTGGCGACCTGCGATGATAGCAGGGGATTGGGGTCGCAATCCGGGTCTTTTTTATAACCGGTCAGAAATTTTATGTATCGAACATCAATTCGATCGAGTGAGAAGCGGCTTGCCCGCCTATTCGGAATTTGTAACAAAAGGTTCCGGTCGCAAACTGGCCGATACAAAGAAGGCCGCGCACAAGCGTAAAGCGGCCAGGGACTTCGAGGGTTAAAACATGCGCATTGCTGTTCATGGACAACAGGCATTTGGAAAATCAGTACTCGATGCGCTGCTCGAGCGCGGCGAGGAAATTGTCGCCGTCTACGTTGCGCCGGAGAAAGAAGGACAACGCCCCGACCCGCTAAAGGAGACGGCGCTGGCGCACAATCTGCCGGTACACCAACCAAAATCATACAAAGATTCAACCGTCTGGGAACAGTTCAGCGAATTGAAACCGGACCTCTGCGTGATGGCGTTCGTCACTTTGTTCGTACCGGAAGAATTCCTCAACATCCCGACCCATGGAACGATCCAGTACCACCCCTCATTGCTGCCACTACACCGCGGCCCAAGCTCGATTAACTGGCCTATCATTGGCGGCTCAAAAAAGACCGGACTCTCCATCTTTTGGCCGGACAACGGGCTCGATACAGGTCCCATTCTGCTGCAGAAGGAAGTCGGGATTACGCCGGATGACACACTCGGCAGCGTCTATTTCGACAAGCTATACCCGCTTGGTGTTGAGGCCATGCTGGAAGGGGTCGATCTGGTCAAGGCTGGGAACCCGCCGCGGGAAGTCCAGGACAACTCCAAGTCCACATACGAGAGTTGGTGCTCCGCCGAACAAGTGGAAATCGATTGGCATAAGCCGGCCGGCGAGATCTACAACCTCATTCGCGGCGCAGATCCAGCGCCTGGCGCTTGGACGCTTGTTGATGGCGACAAGTTGCAGGTCTATGCGGCCAAACTCCTACCTACGAAACATGACGGTGCGCCCGGTGCGATTACCGAGATCACCGACGACGGAATAGTGGTAGCCGCGCCGGACGGCCAAATCCTGATTACCCGCGTGCGTCCTGCCGGTGGTAAAAAGGTGGCAGCACCCGAGTTTATTGCGGCAAGTGGGGTCAGCATCGGCACGCAACTCGGCTAACAACAATAGAGACCTAAGGGGAGAATTATGAGCGACGTCTACGAGACAACATCAGCAGCGAACGCGGAAGCGTTCAAGCGGCTAAACGAGTCCGATCCAATCCTTGAAGACGTGCTACCCGCCATCGATACGCTTCCCGGTATGACCGAGAACACGATCCTTGCGGCAGGCCCGCCCATGCCCTGGCAGAACTATGAAGGCGGCCAGCGCGACGGCATCATCGGCGGCGCTCTGTTCGAAGGGCTCGCCTCCGATCAAAACGACGCTATCGCCAAGCTCGACGCCGGTGAGATCGTAGTTGGCGGTGCCCACGACTTCGGCGCGCTCGGCTCCCTTGCAGGCATCTATACTGCCTCAATGCCCGTCTTTGTCGTGCGCAACGGCACATATGGCAATCTCGGCCATTGCAATTTCTACGAGGGCACAAACCCGCGCCGCCTCAACTACGGTGTCTACGATGACGGCGTGCGTGATCGCCTGAATTATATTCATGAGGTCGTCGCCCCGGTTATCCGCGACTCCATCCGACGTTCCGGGGGCATCCCGCTCAAACCCATCATGCGCCGCGCGCTGCATATGGGTGACGAGTTGCACAGCCGCAACACGGCAGCCTCCCTGCTCCTGCTGCGTGATTTGGTCCCGCACCTCATCGCCGTTGCCGAAAAACAGCGTGACGGTGTCGAGAAAACCGTCGAGGCGCTGACCGAAGACCACTACTTCTTTCTGCGGCTGTCGCTCGCCTCTGCCAAGGCAGTGGCCGATGCAGCCCACGGTGTTGAAGGATCGAGCGTTCTCACGGGCATGTGCCTCAACTGCAAGGAATTCGCCATCCGTGTCAGCGGCCTTGGTGACAAAGACACCTGGTTCCGCGGCGATCAGGCATCGGTCGAGCCAAAATTATTTCCCGGCCACACCGAAGACGAAATTGCCTGGATGGGCGGGGACAGTGCCATTGCCGAGACCACCGGCCTCGGTGGATTCGCGCAAGCCGCGGCCTTCCCCCTTCAGAACTATCAGGGCGAGCCCGACGTCATGGTTGCGCGCAACCTCTCGCTCTACGACATCGTCGTCGGCGAAAACAGCGAGTACCGAATTCCGTACCTGAAATACCGCGGCACGCCGACCGGCATAGATATCTTCAAAGTAGTGAGCACAGGCACCGTGCCCGTCCTCGATATGGGCATCGGTGGTAAGGACGGCGGCCAAATCGGCGCGGGCATCGTCAGCGCACCTATGAACTGCTTCACTAAAGCCATCACCGCCTTTGAGGAGAAATACGGCAAGGCCTCTTGAACCTTCGTGCGCGTAGCAGCAACTAGAGAAAAGAGGGATCCGGCATTGGCAAACCTCCCTGACGATTCGCTCGCAACTGACGGCATCCGGGGCTTCGGCCGCCGCCTGCGGCAAGGGGAGGTCACCGCTGAGGCGGCAACACAGGCTTATCTGCGACGCATCGAGGCGCTCGACGCAAAACTCGGCGCCTACCAGCATGTCGCCGCCGAATTGGCAATGACGAGCGCGCGGTCTATCGACGCCATGCTCGCAAGCGGCACCGATCTCGGCCCCTTGATGGGCGTGCCTGTCGCCATCAAGGACCTGCTTGCCGTTGAAGGCATGCCGACAACCGCCGGATCGCAGATGGAAGTGGGCGACTTGATCGGCGAAGAGGGCAGTTTTGTCAAATCCTTGCGCGAGGCGGGTTGCGTCATCCTTGGCAAGACCAAAGCGGTCGAATTCGGCCTTGGTGCCGTTGGCATCAGCGCGGCACGCGGCACGCCTTGGAATCCTTGGGATACCGATATCCACCGCGTTCCCGGCGGCTCCAGCAGCGGCTCCGGTGTGGCCATGGCAGCCGGGCTTTGCGGCTTTGCCATCGGCTCCGACACCGGCGGCTCGGTGCGCATTCCAGCCGCACTCAACGGCACCTTTGGGCTGAAGACCACGGTCGGCCTGTGGGCGACCGACGGTGTAATGCGGCTTTCCCCGACGTTTGACTCAATTGGCCTGCTGACCGCTTGCGCCGAGGATGCCGCCATCGCCTTTGCGGCCCTGACCGGCAAGCCGGAGCCCAGACCGATCGCCCTCGATAAATTGCGACTGGGGCAACCCTCCGACTATTTCTTCAACGATCTGGACCCCGATGTCGAGGCCTGCACGACGGCGGCGCTCGGCACACTCAAAGCAGGCGGCGCAACGCTAGCGCCTATAACGGTGCCGGAAGCCGCCGAGCGCGAGACCATCATGCCAGTCGTCATCCCAACCGAGCTCAACGCCGTTCTGGGCCGAGAGTACCTGCAGGCGAACCTCGACAAAATGGACCCGGTGATCGCCGCCCGCGCCTCCGGCGCCTCCGATACGCTCGCCGCCGATTACATAAGCTGCATCTGGCGTCAACGTGAACTCATTGAGATTGCACGCGAGCGCATGCAGGGTCTCGACGCCTGGATATCGCCGACGGTCGCCGCCCTGCCCGCCCCCGTCGCCGCCTTCGACGACTTCGAGACGGGCCTCGCGATGGCCTTCGCGATCACCCGCAACACCCAGCCCGGCAACGTCTTCGACCAGTGCGGCGTCTCGCTTTCAATCGGCGGCACCACCGCGCCCCTTCCGGTCGGCCTGCAACTCATGTGCAACCCCGGAGACGATGCCAAAGCACTTTCGATCGCACTTTCGATCGAGCAAGCGCTCGGCCCCTCGCCCCGACCAAATTTAGCGGCTTTTCTCTAATTTGATCGACACCGACACTCCAAACCACTAGAATGTCGGCGTCTTGCCGTGTGGCAGGACACGTTCTCGGGGCGGGGTGAGAATCCCCACCGGCGGTATGAGCGAAAGTCGCTCGAAGCCCGCGAGCGCTCTTCTGGGTTTTCCCTGAAGAGGACAGCAGATTCGGTGAGACTCCGAAGCCGACGGTCATAGTCCGGACGAGAGAGAACGAGGGAGCATTGCCGCGTTTTGTCAGCACTGCTGTTTCGTACGCCCTGATTCTGGTCTCTAGGCTTGGGGAAAACTATGAATCAGAGTACCACCGAAAATGCGGAAGAGTTCCGGGTTGCCGTCGTCAAGGCGCGCTGGCACGCGGATATTGTCGATCAGTATCACGAGGCATTTGTCGGCGAGATTGCGCGTCTGACCAATGGCCACGCGGTCGTCGACGCCTACGATGTTCCAGGAGCCTTTGAAATTCCCCTCATGGCACGCGATCTGGCTAGATCTGGTCGATACGCCGCGGTCCTCGGCGCCGCCTTCGTCGTCGATGGCGGCATCTATCGCCATGAGTTTGTTGCGCAAACCGTGGTTGGTGGGCTCATGCAGGCCCAATTGGAGACAGACATTCCAATCCTGTCGGCGGTCCTGACCCCGCAAGACTTCGACGACAGTGAGGCGCGGCAGCGCTTCTTCCTCGATCACTTCAAAATCAAGGGCCGCGAAGCGGCGGAGGCCTGCGTATCAATCCTTTCCGCACGTGCTGCGGTCGCTGCCACGGCGTAACGCGTAACAAATCAAACGCCGAGACGCTTTATGGATCCGCGCTTACATCTCCAGGACGAGCTTGCCGATATGGGCGCTGGATTGCATGACGTCGTGGGCCTCGGCGGCTTTGGCAAGAGGGTATCGCGCATGGATTACTGGCTTGATCTTGCCGGCTTCGATCAACGGCCAGGCTTTTGACCGCAAAGCGTCGGCGATCGCCTTCTTGAAGTCGACTGACCGTGCCCGCAAAGTCGATCCGGTGAGCGTCAAGCGTTTGACCATGACAAGGGCGTAGTTGAATTCGGCCGTTGCCCCACCGAGTGTAGCGATATTGACCATACGCCCGTCGACTGCAAGCGCCTGAATATTACGCCCCACATAGTCATCGGCAATAAAATCGAGAATGACATTGACGCCCTCGCCGCCGGTCACTTCCTTGACCACCTCGACGAAATCCTCCTCGTTGTAGTTGATCGCCCGCTCTGCGCCGAGATCCGAACAGATCTTGCACTTCTCGGCAGTGCCGGCAGTCGTAAAGACGCGGTTGCCTAGATTGGCGCCAAGTTGGATCGCCGTCGTGCCGATACCACTGGAGCCGCCGTGAACGAGGAACGTCTCGCCCGATTTCAACCCAACCCGGTCGAAGACATTGCTCCAGACCGTGAAGAAGGTTTCTGGCAGCGCCGCCGCCTGACCCATATCGAGGCCTTTCGGCACCGGCAAACAGTTGTCGGCTGCCGCCGTGCAATACTCCGCATAGCCGCCACCAGTTACCAAGGCGCAAACTTCATCGCCAACGTTCCAGCCGCTTGCCCCGGAGCCAAGGGCGGCAACGGTGCCAGCGATATCCAGGCCTAGGATGTCGGAGGCGTCCGGTGGTACGGGATAGCTGCCGAGGCGTTGGAAGAGATCGAGCCGATTGACGCTGGTCGCAGCAACCTTGACCAGAACCTCACCCTCTTTAGGTTGCGGCAATGGCCGGTCAACGAGCTCCAGCGTATTGTTTTCGCCAGGATTGCGTATTTCGATTGCTTTCATACTTGTTGGAATAGTGTCGGCCATATGGCCCCCCCTGTTTTCGATGTTTGCTTATCCGAACTCGCGCCGCTGCGGCCCAAACATCATGCTGCCATATACCAATAGTTTTTAAGAAACATTGCCTAGCTCCGTCTCACGAAGTCCTACTGCTTTCCGCCACTGCCTTCAAGACGCGGCGCTCAATCTCTGCGCGACGCTCCAAATGGGGCAGCGCCATAGTATCGATTACCGCTTTGCTTACCTCACCGCCGAAAGCGCGACGAGCCGCACGCTCGTCCCCTCCCTGGCTAGGCAAACCCATAATCACATCGTTGGAGATTGTCGGTATCTGACCCTCGGCATTGGGCATACGACGCGGCGGTTCGATTCCCTTGTTCAAATCTCGAATCGCCGACCGCACCATACGCCGTAACGTTGCCACACCGTTGTCAGTCTTCCCCAAATGTTCAAGTTTGTGGACGGCGATTGCCCCCTGACTATGCATAACCTCTTAGTCGCCGGGTACGCGTTGCGCCTCTTCGTAGCTGCGGGCATCGGTCTGGCCGACGAAATCCGCGCTGTTGGCGCCGACGGCGTCGCGGTCGCCCTTCCCCTTCAGATCGATCTCGTCGTTGAAATGACGCCAGCCAATCAAAACGCAATGGGTATCGTCGACCGGCACCACCCAGCTGGTTATCGACGCGCGCGTAAACATCTTCTCGCGATCGGGATCCTGCCAAAGGTCCGGCGGCTGGAACATGTTCGGCAAGACGACGCCGAGGTGGCGAACTCAGACATAGTCCTGCCAGCGGCGGCTGTTAACAACGTACATACCGGTTTTGTCAGGGGTCTGTTTCCACTCTAGCTCGGGCAGCTCGCCCCAGGCATCGGCAAACTGTGTCCCGGTCACCCGTGTATGCAGGAACACACTGTGGATCGGATCCATGGGCTGCTCCTGGACCTGCAGCCAGTTGCACGGCATGTCGATGGCATAGGGCACCATCTCAGTACCGGCGATCTCGAAGGTGTCGTAGATCGGAAACTCTGGTTTCTCCTCCGGCGGCCCCATAT
>CAVOAK010000010.1:0-34266 GCA_963693665.1 Alphaproteobacteria bacterium
ATTCCGACTCCCATTCAGGAGCGTGGGATTCCGTATGTCTTTATGAACCGGGATATTCTGGGTTGTGCGCAAACCGGAACCGGAAAGACTGCATCTTTCACGCTGCCGATGATCGATATTCTTTCGCACGGACGAGCGCGTGCGCGAATGCCGCGTTCACTCATTGTTGAGCCAACCCGCGAGCTCGCCGCACAAGTTGCAGAAAACTTTAAAACCTATGGAAAGTACAACAAGCTCTCCAAAGCCCTTTTGATCGGGGGCACTTCTTTTTCCGACCAGGAAAAAGAAATTGATCGAGGTGTCGATGTCCTCATTGCCACTCCGGGACGACTGCTGGACCATGTGGAGCGCGGTAAAGTTCTATTGTCCGATGTACGAATTTTGGTAATCGATGAGGCTGACAGAATGTTGGACATGGGATTTATGCCTGACGTTGAACGTATCGTCTCGCTCCTCCCATCGAATCGGCAGACGCTCTTTTATTCTGCGACGATGCCATCTGAAATTCGGCGATTGGCCAAAAAATTTCTGAGCAATCCCAAAGAAATCTCAGTTGATCCACCAGCGACTACTGCGGCGACAGTGATTCAAGGTTACATCACGGTTGATCCAAAGGATAAGCGCGATGTGTTATTGGCCCTCCTGAAGCAGGAAAACGTCACTAACGCCCTTATATTCTGCAATCGCAAACGTGACATTGGCGTCTTACATCGTTCGCTAAAACGGCACGGCTTCAACGTTGGTGAACTTCACGGCGATATGGACCAATATCAACGCTCCGATACACTTGAGAACTTTAAGGCCGGAAAAATATCTTTATTGATTTGCTCAGATGTTGCTGCGCGTGGGCTCGATGTTCAAGGCATGAGCCACGTCTTTAACTTCGACGTGCCAACCCATGCGGAGGACTACGTGCATCGCATTGGTCGCACAGGTCGTGCAGGTCGAGAAGGACATGCACTGATGATTGCTGTGCCTGAAGATGCTCGCCATATAGCGTCTATCGAACGTTTGATTGGCAACGAAATTCCAAAGATTACTGTGGGTGGTAGCGTTAACGTGCCAACCAGTATCGAAAAAATCACACCCGTTGCCAGTCAGAACGAAGACAAAGCCCAAACGCGAAAAGCATCTCAGCGAGGGCGCGGTGGACGGCGTCAGGAAAAGGCCGCCGCACCGAAAGCCCCAGAGAAAACGGCGCCGATACATGCGGCAAAAGCAGTTGAGCTACGAGAAGAGACGCCAGTTGGCCTCGGTGACCACGTCCCCGCATTTCTGCGAGGTACTTCCGGAGACTAATCTAACTGACGAGTGCCCACCTTTAACCTCTGCGACGATCTTTTTCCCATTGGCATTGCGCTTATAAGATCGTTAGCTGCGTAAATTCAATTGTATTCATATTGCCGTCAAAATTTTGGGAGGTAATTGTGCAAACTTATGTTTTTCTTTCGAAGCTGACTGATCAAGGCATGCGCGGCATACGAGACGCACCTGCACGAATGAGTAGTGGAAAGAAAGCCGCCAAGCAATTTGGGGGGAAATTTAGGCATTGGTATCTAACCATTGGGGCATATGACGGCGTCTTCGTCGCGGATTTTCCGGATGACAAGGCCGCAGCACAGTTTGCGTTGGCCCGCAGCTCCCGCGGGAGCATAAGATTTACGATGCTCACGGCATTCTCAGAATCCGAATTCCGCAAGCTGGTTGCATCGCTACCACCAGAATGAGTTGAAGCAATCCTGAACCGCACCCCATTGGCTCTGAATTTAGGAACCAAATGCGTTGCGAGCTCTCTTTCCGCGCAAAAAACCGCATTCCACCAACATCCCCAGCCCACCAATAATTGGAATAAGAGTGATAAGCGACCACAGTCTCGATTTGCCTCGGTCATGCCATCGTTTCGCACTGATGGCGAGCCAAGGCCACAACGTGGCGATAGCAGGCACGAAAACCAATGTTTCGCTTTGAAGGAGCACTGCCAAAAAAGACAATGTCATACTGACAATCGCTATTATCACCATTCCCAGCTACCAGCTTCCGCGACTGATCTTTCCATGAAAGCCAAAGAGAAAGTTCAGAATCCCCATTAAGTGCTCCCGCCAGTGATAAACCCCGATTTTCTGTTCTGTACGCCCTAATTCTTACGGCATGTAAACGTAGATATTCAGAAAACATGGCGTGACGCTGTATAAAGAAAAAAACCTCAACACTTCACTAAATACGGTCAATGGCCTTACTCTAAAGGTAGAGAACTCGCGTAAATTCTGACCAATCGGGTTCAAGGAGTAATTGACGGATGGAAATCGAAAATATTGTCGACGTGAAGAGCTATCCGTTGGCTGACCAGAGCTTCCGCACGTCCTGCCGTGAGACGTTGAACCAGACAGGTGTCTTGGTCATGCGGCACTTTCTCAAACCAGAATGTGTTGCAGCAATCAAACATGAGGGTGACGATGGTAAGCATCGTGCGTTTTTCTGCCATCAGGAGCACAATGTCTATCTGACGCCGCTGGATGTTGCCTTCCCAAAGGATCACCCGCGCAACCGTACGGTGATTTCATCGAAGGGATGCATAACCGACGACGTAATTCCGGCTGATTCTCCGCTGCAAGCACTTTATGATTCCGAAGAGTTTCGAGCATTCCTTTGCAGCGTCCTTGATGAATCATCCCTCTATGAATATGCCGACCCTTTGGCGTCTATAAACCTTCACTATGCAGAACCTGGTCAAGAACTCGGATGGCATTTCGATAATTCATCATTTGCCATCACTTTGATGATTCAGGAACCGGAAGAAGGTGGCAAATTTGAATATGTCGGTGGGATGCGTGACGCCGAAAATGACGAGATGAACTTCAACGGTGTTGAAAAGGTCTTAGATGGAGCGATAAAGCCGGAACAACTGAATATGGATGCTGGCGCAATCATCCTGTTCCGCGGCCAAAATGCAATCCATAGGGTTGCGCCAGTCGAGGGCTCACGCACACGAATGTTGGCCGTCCTGGCCTATAACTCAGAGCCTGGTATTGCCTTGTCAGAATCAGCACGAATGACATTTTTTGGGCGACTGAACTAAGGGAACTCTCCCTCGGACTAATAATCTTACGGATATTCTGAGTTTCAGACCTCTCGTGGCCGCAGCATTTCCGGCCAAATAAACATTGTTCCGATCATCGCGAGCATACCGGTGCTCGACAAGACGAGCACACCAGGGACTGGACCCAATTGTTTGGCCAATGCACCTACAAAGAGAATGCCAACGGGCGCAAAACCGATGCACATAGACAGCACTCCCATCACCCGTGTTCGTATTTCGGGTGGTGTGTTGGAAATAATCAGGGCCGACTGCATCGCAGCAAAACCAGCTACACCGAATCCCGCGAGCCATAACGCCAGGAACGAGAGCGCAAAATGTGACGACAGCGCAAATATAAAGATGCAGCAAAGATACATGCTCGCACCGCCTACATACATTTGCTGAAAACGCCTGGGATGGGCAAAAAATGCAATCAAAAGACAGCCGATAAATGCACCAAATCCCTCAGCTGACATGAGAATGCCTGTGGGAAATGGCGACAATCCGAGTTCCTCTTTTGCAATTACTGGCACCATGGACATAAACGAAAATCCAAAAAGATTGAAAATGATCGTCACGACTAAAGTTCCGGCAATAATCCGGCTGCTGCGCACGAAACGAAACCCTTCAGCAATCGAGGCAAATACCGGCGGATGATCGTGACCATCGCCTGCACGTCCGTAGTCAATGAAGTACAAAAGGACAGCTGCGCACGCATAGAGCACTGCGCCGACAGATAAGGCACCATAAAGACCTGTTAGTTCGAAGATAAAGCCCCCAGCGAAGGGCCCCAGCATGCGCGTGAAGCTATTGGTTGATGCGTCTAATCCCATCGCCGCGCCGATATGATCCATACCGGCAATCTCTGCTATCATCGTGCGGCGAACTGAAAGTTCTAAGGCCCATATCAGGCCACCAATAAATACGCCAATACCAAGGTGCCAAAGTTCGAGCAGTCCGAACCATGCTAATCCAGAAAGGCCAGCGTATATGGAAGCAATAATCGAAAGGCTAACGACCAACAGCTTCCGCCGGTCCATGGTCTCTGCAACAGCACCAGCAAGCGCACCAAACAGAAACAATGGCATCATGCGCAAGAAAAACATCAGTGCGACAAGGAAGGCTGAGTCCGAGACAGCAAGTACGTAGACGCTGATCGCTAAGATATCCAGCCAGCGCACCGTACTGGCCATGGCACCAGCAAGCCAAACGTTTCGGAAATCCCGATTTGACAGGAGTGCAAGCGGCGCAGCACGCCGTCCACTCGCCGAAACGTCAGGAGTTGACAATTCCCCTCCCCCTTTATCAATTCAACGCAGAGCGCTATTTGCGATTAAAATTCTTGAAAGCAGCGATTTAGCTCACCACACTACTTAGACAAAATGGCATCACTTTGCTAAAGATGTCTGACAATTGCGGATGCAAACATTTTCATGTGTGTGGCGTCGACCGAAGGATCAGCCACTTTTCGGACCACCAACTTCCGGTTTCGATTACTGGCGTGCGCAATTTTTTTAATCAGATCGGCTCGGTCCAAATCGGCGGATGCCTGCACTTCGAGATGCCTGACAATTGCTACAGCAAAAATTTGTGCCTGCTTAGCGTCCGTCTCTGGACCAGAGGACTTGTGGGCCAATAATTCAGGGCTTCGTCGGCTGGTTTCAGCGATTCGGTCAATCAGTTCGTCACGGGTCAGTTTCATGTCGCATTGCGCCTGTAACGTTGGGCGTTCGTAAGTTTGGGATGCTTAGAAATTAATTGGCACGCTGATATAGAACTTATCGACTCAATTGATGACATAGGATCTCTCAACAGAACAAAGGGGCGTCGCCCCTCGATATTTGAATGCCGCATTCTCATTGTTTACCTCGTATACAGGCGGGCCTGCATCGACTTTATACGCGTACTGTTCCACTCAAACTAACCCAACTAGACAATTATGATCTTGATTTCGCCGATACCGACGATGCCACCGGTAATTTCGTCACCTGCCTGGACAGAACCGACACCTGCTGGTGTTCCGGTCATAATCAGATCGCCAGGTAACAATTCAAAAAATGTCGCTAAATGCGCAATTGATTCAGGAACGTTCCAGATCTGTTGCTCGAGATCGCCATCCTGTCGGAGGGTTCCGTTGACAGCCAACCAAATGCGGCCTTTGTCCGGATGACCGATATCTCCGGCAGGACTGATTGCTGAACAAGGTGCAGAGTAGTCGAAAGCCTTACCGACCTCCCAAGGACGCCGCAAATCTTTAGCATCACTCTGCAAATCACGCCGGGTCATGTCGATCCCGACACCGTATCCATAGACGTGGTCGAGTGCATTTTGTGCTTCAATCGACTTGCCGCCTTTACCGATGGCAACAACCAATTCAATTTCATGATGAGTTTTGTCCGACATCGGCGGATAAGGAAATTTGCCACCATTTTCAAGAATTGCATCTGCGGGTTTTTGAAAAAAGAACGGCGGTTCGCGCTCATCGGCACCCGCAGTTTCGCGTATATGTTCCAGGTAATTACGCCCGACGCAGTAAATTCGGCGAACTGGGAATTGATCTTCACTACCGACTATGGGCAGCGAAACTTGTTTTAATGGGAATACAAACTTCATTTTAGTTCTCAGTGCCTCCACGTAAGACTTTAAAATACCTATAAATTAACCCGTTCACCAGCCCAAACAAATTGCTGAACCATCGCTGACAAAAGACGACTTTGTGATCAGTTGACGTCGAAGTCAAACAGCAAACTTCGCCACTACCGGCCGTCTCAAAGAAATTCAACAGCGAACTCATCTCCATCAGCATCAGCATCCTTGAATGAGATTGCTAACGCAGGGTCATGGGTTGAGACACCTCACCAACTGCAGGTGGAGCGCCCTCGGGTCCAAGAAAGACACTTTGGCCTGCAACGATAGCGACTGCTGTTGTATTGCCGCCGTTTACCCCCTGTATCTCAATCTTACCTGCATAAAGGTCAATGACAGTTCTATTGTCTTCCACTATGGCGAGAAATTCGGTGCCCTGAACCATTATCGTCGCGGAGGGAGTCGCGATGCGGTACGCATTTTTGCTCATCTTTTCAGTGGCAATGCGAAACACGCCTTTCGAAAGGTTGAATGTCATCTTCTAATGTTTGAACAAGCCATAGACATATTCGTCAACGATACCGCGTTTTCAGCACCAATTTGCAGCGATGTGGCATCTCCAAACCGAATGTGCATTGCCCCGCGGGCAATAGTTTCCATCACTTCGTTAAGGTAGACGGCATCCTGCACATTCAACTCATCGCGCGGGCGTCCAGGCAACGTTCGAATCCAGATAAATGTATCTCTCTAATTTTTCTAATTTCTGCAAGTTTGGTTGCCGCCTGTCCAGTTTCAACAGCGGCTGCCAGCGCAGCAGGCATCCAACCCTTCGACGCCCAGCCAATTGCGACCCCAAACGCGAGTGATACAAAGCGACGACGTTTAACGTTCAACATCGATGCAAATTACCTTTTTTCCATTACCAAAGCGCCGCTGGCAACGAGCGCATCTATTTCCACGTCGTTATATCCGCACTCAGCAAGAATATCTCCAGCATCAACAGCAAATTTTGGTGGCACACGTCGAACCGATCCAACGGTACGTGAGAACTTTATCGGCGTCGCCGTTCCCTTATACCAATCGAGTTCTGCAGCCATGCCGCGATGCTGCGTGTGTGGATCAGCCATCACCTGCGCAGTATCGAGGACCGGGCCAACAGGCAAACCAGCAGCACGGAGCCGCTCACAGAGTTCGGCGCCGTCCTCGTTCGCAAGATGCCCTTCCAACGCTTCTCGTAATGCGTCGCGATTACTCCCCCGCAAGGCATTTGACGTAAACCGTTCGTCCTCGATCAACTCCGGCGCCCCCAACACGGTACATAAGCGTTGGAATGCACGCTCATTCCCCGCGCCAAGAAATACATCTACGGTCTTCGTCTTGAATCTATCGTAGGGGCTGATATTTGGATGTGCATTGCCCGTCATACCAGGAACCTTTCCAGATAACTGGTAGTTCGCCACATGGGGGTGCATGAGGGAAATGGCGCAGTCGTACAGTGTCATATCGATAAACTGTCCAAGGCCAGAACGGCTGCGTTCAATCAACGCCATGAGAATCGCAACTGCCGAGTAGAGCCCAGTCCCCATGTCGACAATTGGAACGCCAATCCGCGTCGGGCCGCATTCCGGAGCGCCGTTGACACTGAACATGCCGGCCATTGCCTGCACGATAGCGTCGTAGCCAGCATTTCCACCTTGTGGACCATCCGCACCAAATCCACTGATCCGACAATGAACAAGGCCAGAAAATTTTGCTTTCAAAACCTCCTCATAACCCAGACCCCATTTTTCCATGCTTTGAGGCTTGTAATTCTCAATCAGAACATCCGCACCCTCCAGCAAACGAAGCAGGACTTCACGGCCCTCTTCCTTGCTCAGATCGAGCGCAATCGACCGCTTATTACGGTTGAGACCGATATAGTAGGATGCATCTCCCTCGTGGAATGGGGGTCCCCAGTCACGCACTTCGTCGCCTTGCGGTGGTTCGATTTTGATAACGTCGGCCCCATGATCACCCAAAATTTGAGTGCAATACGGCCCGCCGAGCACGCGTGTCAGATCAACAACCTTTACGCCAGCAAGGGCACCGGATGGTTCAACATTTTTTGTCATAGTTCTCTCCGCCAGAAATTGTATCTACAATCCGCATGTTTTTTTTGCTCTTGCGGCAAAAATTAAAACACCCAGAAAACTCCTGCCCTAGCGCAAGCGTCCTTGCGTTCGACTGTCCAGACAGGTCTATTTGTCTACCAAGAATATGCCGCGTTCGTAAGGGATTAGACGATGGATTTCGACCTGCCGGAAGACCTAGAGCGCATCCGCGATACTGTTGCGCGCTTTGTCGCGGCGGAAATTGACCCCGAGATGCAGCACTACGAAATCACGGGTGAATTCCCCCGTCCAATTATTAAAAAAATGGGCGCCACAGGCCTCTTTGGTGCAGCTTTTCCGATCAAGTTGGGAGGCACAGAGGCTGGATTTCTTGCGGTAGCAGTAATTTCGGAGAAACTTTCCGAACTGGCACCGGAATTTGGTTATGCAATGAACATGCAGGCAATGACATGCCCGTTTACGATTTTGAACTGGGGAAGCAAAGAGCAAGTCGAGCGTTTCGTTCCTGATCTTATTTCCGGTAGTGCGATCGGCATGTTTGCTTTGAGTGAGTCAGGTGGCGGCTCGGATGCAGCAGGCGCAATGCGCACGACCGCCAAACGTGATGGTGAGCTCTACCATCTCAATGGATCGAAAATGTGGATCACCTTCGCCGACGCATGCGACGCCGGATTACTCTTTGCGAAGAACGATACAGATCAGAAAGCCATCAGCGCCTTTATCGTGGAGCCGAAACGCTTCGCCGGATTCCAAGCGAATCCAATTGCCATGTCTGGCTTGTCCAATTGCCTTCGTTCAAGTGCCGTGTTCCTCGATAACTTTTCGGTCCCGGTCGAAAATAGACTTGGTACAGAAGGCGACGGGTTAAAGATCGCCATGAACGCCCTTGAATATGGTCGGCTTACCGTCTCGGCACGATTGGTCGGCCTGTCACAAGCTTGCCTCGACCATGCGATAAACTATGCTAATTCACGTGTGATACGTGGCCAGCCAATTGCCAAATTCCAAATGATCCAGCAGCTAATCGCAGATATGGCCGTTGAAATCGACGCAGCGAGGCTTATGACGTACCGAACCGGCTGGTTGATGGATCACGGCCGAACTGCAACGCGGGCATCGTCACGTGCGAAGTATCTTGCTGGTCGGGTGGCCAAACAAGCGTCACTTGCGGTTGCTGAAATTTATGCGGGCTATGCATTGGCTGACGAATACCCAATCGCCAAACTGACTGCATATATCAATATGCTCAATGTCGGTGAGGGAACGCCCAACGTTCAGCGCATATTAATTGCCGAGGATGCGCTTGGACTCAAAGACGCCAATCGACACCCCCCAAAGAATGCGGCGTCACGAGAGTGGACCTAGGACTCGGATTATGAGATCTCACTAAATGTTCTCACAACATTGGAAACACAATTCGGATTCAGGTATCGTTTGAGTATAACAAACGGATCAGCTAGTACGCCAACCGGCGTTGACGACACGAAAATGCAAGCCTCGGCCGCGCTTTAAAAGATTTTCAGAGATTTGACAGCCGACAATGGCGACACAGACCGACAGATATTAATTAACAATTTTCTCGCCGCTGCTTTCGATCGCCAAATCGACTTATCGCCAACCGAAGGGGAGCATGGTTACACCATCATCGAAGCTTTAATCGCGGACGTAGATAAAAATATACGCACAAAAATTGCCAAGCATCTATCAGTACGGAGTGATACCCCGGATGATCTTCTTATGCTTTTGGCCGGTGATGAGATCGAAGTCGCTTACTCCGTACTCACACATAGTGACCTTCTGAACGACAGCGATTTGCTGCAGCTTGTTGTTGAAAGGGCGCGAGAACACCAAATCGCGATTTCAACGCGTATGACAGTCAGCGAGACGGTTAGCGAAGCCCTTGTCGCCACGAATGATATAGGTGTTGTTACGTTATTGCTTGAAAACGAGCATGCAAATTTTAGTACATCGACCATGGATCAATTGATTAGTATGTCTCGAGACGTCGCTGAAATCCGGGCAACCATTGTCGCCCGCCACGACCTGCCACCTTCACATGGCGCAAAGCTTCACGTTTGGGTTAGCGATACGCTGCGGGAGCAACTCGTCGACCGTTTTGAATTTTAGCCGGAGGTCCTGGAAGCGGCACTCAGCGAAGCCTTCCTCGAGCCAATGGCGACTTGCGGCACACGTCGGCACAAGCAAACCCCATCAGCAGCCAGCGCATAGTGAAGATGAGTTTGAGCAAACGTCGAAGATATTGCTTGGGTTTTTGAGAAGCGGCGTAAAACGTAGATTTGAGCAACTTTTTCCGAATTAGCAGATCTACCGGCAGATTCAACCAGACGAGTACTTTACGGAATGGGGATGAAGGGGCTTGCCTGTGCCTGTTGGGACATCGGCTTTGCCGACAATGTGTACAGCCGACTGCTGTGGCGCCTGCATGGCAGCGGAACACTTGCTATGTACAGCCTCAATCCTAAGCACAAGGAAGCACTGAGCTACTTTCAGTCGATCGATGCCGACCAAGCGGATAGTATAATGCAACCGCTACGCGCCACACCGCCCGGCAACCCACTCGATTAACCTCTAATTACACTGTAGCGCCTTTTGCCCAAACTGGTGTCTTCATATACACTTCGGGCATTCCATCCAACAGCGGACCGACGCTTTCCATATAAGCGGCAAACCATTTTGTTGTGGCATTTTTCGCTAATGCAACTGGGGCGCTGTAGACCACAAAAAGTAAAAATGCATCGGCATCGTTATTGTCGTTGCAGAAGAAGTAAAGTTCCTGTGCATCCTTAGCTTCTGCTCGCCCCTTCAAAAACTTTTCCCAGAGTTCCCGAACCTCATCGCGTTTACCGGGTTTCGTTTTTATCTTAATGAACAACGCTACTTTCGTCATGGCTTGCTCTAGTCAATTTTATTCACACGTTAACGTTCTTAGAATTAACACAGGGAATATTTCGACGGTTGCCGCCTCGGCAGACCGTGATAGATTAGCGAAATGGCATCACTCTTATCACGAATATTAGGCGCCCTCACCGGCAACTCGACAGAGCCGGAAGCACCGCGACGAGGGGAACTAGTCTCCTACGAGGGCTTAAGCATTTGTGCAGCCCCGATAAAAGAGGGCAGCCAATGGCGCCTGTCCGGCGTCATCATCAAAAATGGTGATGAAATCGACCTGGAACGTGCGTTTACGCGAGCGGATGTATTTTATGCCCGCGCGGAAGCTGAATCGTTTTCGGTTCGCAAGGGCAAACAGATCATCGACGAGCAGGGATCGAAGCTCTTTGAGAGTGGAAATGAACATGGTCGGGCATAGCGCCTGCCCAAAATACACCTGGTCTTTCAACAACCCGCAAAATTTCTGGACAGAATCCAACGCATTGGCAGCGCTGGTGCTCTCAGTACTATTCGGCGGCTCGACCGGCAGTTCTTCCAATATTGGCTGACGCCAACAGATCGACCACTTCGTCGGTCGTGCAAACATCACCGAAGTGCTGGAAAAACACGCGCAGCGCCGCAAGGTGTTCCTGATCGGAACGGGAGGCATTGGCATCGGCGACAATAATCGTCTTGAAGTTCAGCATCATGGCGTCGCGAGCAGAAGATTCGCAGCAAATCTCCGTCACCGTTCCAGTAATGATAACCGTATCGATGTTGCGGGCAGCTAACTGCTCTGGCAAGTCTGACGCACCCTGAATAAACGCACTGAAGCGGCTCTTTACGGAAAACAGATCGTCCGAGACGACATCGAGCCCATGCCATAGCGCAAATGTGTCTGCACCCTCGTCCGTCGCCGCCGCCATTCGTGGACCAAAATCCTCTGAGAGGACATGATTGAAATACGACGTCCACGCCTTCGGGCCCTCCGGCTTAAACGACGCCTGCACCCAAGCCACAGTGCCACCCGCTGCCCGCATCGTTGATGCAAGCCGGTTGATATTCGGCACAATTTCACGGGCAACAGGAACCTCCGTCAATGCTCCCCCCTGCAGAAAACCATTCTGCATATCAATTACGATGAGGGCAGTACGGACTGGATCTAGGCTATCGTAAATATGCAACTTGCCGCGTCGCGCAATGATGCGATCGGTGACCTCTTTCGGCAGATTAAAAGGATGCATGCGATCGTCCTTTTAGTTTCATTGACACTAAGGCTAAACCTGAGGTCGCGTTTCGGCAAATGACGGCGTATCAGTGAGGCGCGCAACAATCTCTTTCAGCTTCGGACAAGTGGTGCGTTCGGCCAACGCTGGATTAATTATATTGAGAAATTCCCATGCGACTACAGCAGTGATATCCGCTTGTGTCATTCGCGCGCCAGCCATCCAAGGCATCCCCGCCATCTGATCAAGCGCTTCAAATCCAGCTTTTGATTGGCCTTCACACTGTTCAATCCAGGGCTGATGGGATTTTTCGGGTGGCCTGTAAGCCCTTTCATACTGTGCTGCGACCGCTTTCTCAGCTGAACCAGTCCCTAAACTGACAAGCGTCAAGACCCGACTACGTTCACGACCTTGTCTTGGCGTTAGTGCTTTGTCGGCTGCCACCATATGATCCAGTGAATCAATAATCACAGCGCTATCGACAAGAATCCCGCCGTCGTCGAGGATCAACGCTGGCACACGCCCTAGAGGATTTGCAAGCTTCAACTCATCCGCTTCGTCCCAAACTTTCAGCGGGCGGTGCTCGTAGGGAATACCGTATTCCCGTAAAGTCACAGCGCTGCGACGCACGAAAGGAGAAAAGTAGCCACCAATCAGTATCATGAGGTACCTGCCAAGTTCATATAAAATGGGGCTCGTTCCACGCGAACGCTGCCGGTCCAATCACTATCGGTCAGAAGGCCCATCAGTCGCAAGTAGCAAGGACGTGCCGCGTTTGGAGGTCAGTGTGGAGGATACCATTAGGATGGAATGCGCTGAAGGCAAATGCGAATGTCACATCATAAGCATCGTTCTCAAGTACATCACCTTCGCCACGCATCACAATTACATTGCCGACGTCATGGCCTGAGGCGATACGGTGCGTATCATGGATCGAATTCTGGCTCGCTTCCCAGGTAAACACGAGTTCGCCGGCACGAAATGTCTTTTCCCGCTCCAGTAAATCCACAGTCCAGGCTTCACCATCCACAACGACAACCCGTGCCGTCGGATTGACACCATCGGGAAGTGGGTAACGCTGCGTAAACTCCTGGCGCTCCATCCCCATAAATGGCGTTGATCCGTAAGGCCGTACATGACCGTCGTTGGAGACAAGCAGCTTACCGTCCGGGGCGCGTGCACGGAATCGAACGAGTGATTCCAACCGAGCCGATAATGCTTTGAGATGCCCGCTCGCATAAGTACCGATGACGGCTTCTCCACGGAATTGCTGCCACCAACTTTCAGTCTCGCGATCGTACATCAACATATCGAAATGACAAATCCGACCAGTATTACCGAAACTCAGTACATCTCCGTCAAAACGGCGGTCATAAACCACGCCCGAATTACAAAGTGGTCAGTAGCTAACAAGGATCGGGACACCATCAACAACGTCATTAACGATCTCGTACCACAACAGGATGCGTAGCGGATAAGCGCGTGCATCACCGTCTATAATGATGCTCAACACAGGCCCCATCGGCCCAACTTTGGTCTCGCCGTTTGCCGGCACAAATTGTGGATTAAAGATTGTTGGAATTGTGTCTCGACGCGGCCCGTCCTGAACGACCTCAATAAAACTTATTGAAGTCCTTGAGAAGTCAGTTTTGGGGAATTCACTTGTCCATTCGTCAATCGGCGATGCCGCTCGCGCTACGGCAAAATTACCGACTGCAAATACAGAAATCAGGACACCTAGGATATATTTACGTATTACCATGACGCTGCAGTCTCCACCGCCTCGCCTGCTGTCACAAGTAACCCTGTGTCACATTTCGGTGAAGGTGCGAATAGCGGCAAGTATTTTTTACCAAAAGTAAATTGCCGGTTTCATGGCCGGAGAACGTGTCCAAAGCGCCCTATCGCGCGTCCCGGCAGTGCGGCTCAGAGAAATCAACAAATGGCCCCTTCGGTATGATGCCCAACGGGTTCGTCAGCGGGCTCTCCGTGTGATAACCCGCTTTACAGGCGTCCAGATCGACGGTGTCTGAAACTCCTGGAATTTGATAGAGCTCACGCGCATAGGGCCAAAGGTTGGGGTAATCAACAAGACGTTGCTTGTTGCACTTGAACGCGCCGTGATAGGCCACATCGAACCGCGCCAGCGTCGTGAAGAGCCGCCAATCGGCCTCGGTGATTTGATCACCGACCAGATAGCGCTTCTGACCTAAACGGTCGTCGAGCATTTCCAGCGTCTCAAATAATGCGTCGAAGGCCCGATTATAAACCTCCTGCGTACCCGCGAACCCCGCCATGTAAACGCCAGCATTGACATCTTTATGGACTGTATCGTTTAGGGTGTCGATCTCTGGACGCAATTCTTCAGGATAATAGTCGGTCCGATCTGTCGTGAATTCGTTGAACGCAGAATTGAACATCCGGATGATCTCAGAAGACTCGGTGCTCACCATGATGCCTTGCTTCATATCCCACAGTACCGGCACCGTAACGCGACCGGTGAAATGAGGATCCGACGCAGTATAGATTTGGTGCAGGCAATCAGATCCAAGAACGGAATCGCAAAATTCTTCAGAGTCGTTATCGAAGACCCAACTCTGGTCGGTGCGCCGGGCAGCGATCGAAATCGACACGACATCTCCAAGTTTCTTCAAGCGCCGCATGATTGCCGTACGGTGCGCAAAGGGACAGCTCAGCGAAATATAGAGATGATACCGACCGGCTTCGGCTTTGAATCCGCCTTCGCCGCTCGGCCCAGGGGATCCGTCCACGGTCACCCAATTCCGAATTTTGGAATTAGCGCGCTTATAAGAACCGTCCGCAGAGAGGCGCTCTGTCGCTTCCTCGTCAGCCCATTTTCCGTCTATCAACTGTCCCATGCCCATGGCGTTTACTCCTAAGCAAAACGTCGGATCAGGGAGCTAGCTTCCAGCTTGGACGCGAAACTCCTCAATTGTTTTGATAGCACTCGCCTCTGCACTCTCGGTGATTGCGCTGGGGAACCACGTCCTTGGCTCCGGTACGGCGAAGTTTATGACCAAGGGAATAAGTGCGGTTGCGGCGAAGCCAAGTACAACAGGGGGCATATAATCCATGATGCCCGTTTCCTTGGCGTATTTTTCATCCTTTTGCCGCTCGGCGCGCCGGCGTGCAGCGAAGAAAAAGGCGATAGCACCAACGATTGGCCCCAATGACCCAAGGAGAATGTTCCGCATGGGCCGAAGCGCCTCAACATTCAAGTTATACACATGCTTAAGTTCTTCAAATTTGTTTGCGTATTTATCACAAAACATATTGCCTTCGGACGTTCCAGTTTGCTCAGCAGCCCACTTCGTGCAGAACTCGTCTTGAAGCGGTAACTCCGTCGCGTAATACATCCCCCAAACGGCGTTCAAAAAGTAAAAGAAAATGCCGCTTACGACGACAATCGCGATAACTGGTTTAAGATTAATGTCTTCCATAACCGCTCCCTATTAACCTGACATGCCTTGTCAAAATTTTTCCAGCCGAACTCGGCATCAACCCGGCATCAAATTGTTTCGATATTTTTGATAATTCTCCCCGGCCAATTCGGCGCATTGGTAACCATCTGCGACAGCCGTCCCATTTGGTAACATAGCGAATATGCAGATTGTTGCCTAGCGGAACGGTTGTCGGTCATAGCAGAAATGTTCAATATTAGATTACTTAACGATCCGGCCCAACATCGCGCTTTCATAAGCATTTAACCAAACTTGCGGTAATATCGCTGAACTGGTTTTCTTCACAGTCTTAGTAAATTTGAGATCGCAGCTATTCGCCGTCTGCTGCACACTGATTAAAGTAGGTGTTGCCTCTACTGGCGAACCTGTCCACACCCGGGAAATGGTCATCGCATCCGATAAGTCCCCACTGGTCCTGCTCGACGACAGCCTCAATCACGAGGGCAGCTCGCTTGTCTTTGAAAACCCGGTCGACGTGATTGAGTGCATTGGTACGGAAGATATCCACGACGCGTTTACGGCGATCGATAAGGCACGTGCCCGCGGAATGTACGCTGCCGGATATCTATCTTACGAATTGGCGTATCTGCTGGAACCCAAACTGCGGCATCTGATCCACGACGACCGCCGATCACCTCTGATCTGGATGGGCTTATTCCATGAGCCAAAGCAATTAGATTTTCACGAAACGCCCAGATTTGTGAAGGCTTTGGCGAAAGGGAAGCACAATGTCGAACAACTGCGGTTGACGCTCGCCAAAGAGGCGTATTTGCAGATGGTTGACCGCGTGAAGGCATATATTTCCGCTGGCGACGTCTATCAAATCAACCTGACGTTTAAATATCTATTTGAGTTTGCGGGCAATCCGTGGTCACTGTATGCGAGCTTGCGGCGGCGGCAACAAGTCGCCCATGGCGCATTCATTCAAACGCGCGACTTCGACGTTCTCTCACACTCACCAGAACTATTTGTCCGCGTCGACGATGGGGTTGCCACGGTCCGTCCAATGAAGGGTACGGCAGCGCGAGGGTTTACCGCGACCGAGGACGAAGCATTGCGTCAATGGCTTGCAAGCGACGCAAAGTCACGCGCGGAAAACCTTATGATCGTTGACCTTCTGCGCAACGATCTTGGGCGTGTTGCAGAGATTGGCACAGTCAACGTCGAGGATCTGTTCTCGGTCGAAACCTATCCCACATTGCATCAAATGACCTCGACCGTTACGGCGCGTTGGGACGGCGAGGCATCCGCATCGCAGCTGATAAAAAACCTTTTTCCATGTGGCTCAATTACTGGCGCACCAAAAGTTAGAGCGATTGAGATTATTCGCGAACTAGAGCAGGAGCCGCGCGGCATCTACACTGGCGCAATCGGGATGTTCGCCCCTAACGGCGATGCACATTTCAATGTAGCGATTCGGACTCTCGTCATTGATCGGATGGGCCACGGCGAAATGGGAATCGGTAGTGGCATCGTCTACGATTCGGATTCTTTCGCTGAGTACGAAGAATGTCTTCTGAAGGCCCGGTTTCTAACTGAGCCAAGCAGACCCTACTCTCTCATTGAGACAATGCGATGGCAGGCGGACAGCGGTTACTTCTTGCTTGAAGACCACCTTGCACGCCTCGAGGCTTCTGCCCAACATTTCGACATCGCACACGATCCTGGAAGTGTCCGCGAGGCGCTGGAGGCATTGGCTACAGAATTTGCTAATAAGACCGTGCGCGTTCGATTGTTGTTGAATCAATCGGGCGAAGTAACGCTTACGTACGTACCGACATCAGTGCCAAAACCAGGTGATCGCCTCACATTCGTCTTCTCAGAAAAACCAGTCTATAGTCGAGATCTCTACCGCTATCACAAAACAACGAACCGTGAACTACTCGACGCCGAACACACGAAACTGACCGATGCTACCGGTTGTGATGAGGTCTTGTTTCTCAATGAGAAAGACGAAGTCACCGAAGGAAGCCGAAGCAACTTGTTCGTCGAGCTAGATGGACGTCTGGTGACACCCCCCGTCTCCTGTGGCCTTCTTGATGGGACACTTCGCCGTTCACTGATAGATGCACCGGATAGCAAAATTGTCGAACAAGTACTGTTTCTATCCGACTTAGAGAAAGCTCAGCGGATCTACCTCGGTAATTCAGTGATGGGACTCGTCGAAGCGCGCGCGCATACACCGATTAAACCGTAGAAGACTTGACGCATTTGCTGAGGGCGCTTGAACTAACCCTTCAGTGACGCCACAGAAATTTGGTCAATGCGGCATTGAATTCATCCGGCTTTTCGATATTGGTCAAATGGGCAGCATCATCAATAATGCAGAGTTCTGATCCCTTTATTCCTTCGTGAAGAACCCTGGCTGCGGAAACCGGCGTGCCTGGATCGTGCTCACCGACTACGACCAACGTCGGTTTCGTGATACCGCCTAATGCCGATGCGAAGTTCATATTTTTTGCAGCATGGCAGCATCCGACGAAGCCATCGGCCGATGTGGCTCGGATCATCGCCTTAACCGGCTCCAATTCATGTGGGGATGTTTCGCGAAATTTCTCGGTGAACCAGCGATCTACCATTATTTCGGCAAACGGCTCCACGCCCTTTGATCGCATCAACCCAACGCGGTCATCCCACATCGATTCCGGCGGCATATGGCAGGCTGTGTCGCAAAGTACAAGTGAAGCGACGATGTCTGGATGACGAAGTGTCAGCGCCTGCCCGATAAATCCACCTAATGACAAACCAACGAAATGGACACGCTCAATACCAAGCGCTTTGAGTAATGACGCGGCATCGTCGGCGAGAAGATCCATCGTATATTCTCCTGAAGTCGCTTCGCTACCACCGTGGCCGCGGGTGTCATAACGCAGCACTCGGTATGAAGGGACTAAGGCGGACGCTTGCTTTTCCCACATACGGTGATCGCACATCAGGCTGGTACTAAACATGACGACCGGTGCATCCTCCGGTCCGTCTAACGAATAAGCCATGGAGATTTCGTTTGCCTGGATCTGTGGGGACATGAGTACTTGCTCCTAAAACCTGAAATAGATAAACGTTTCTGAACGGTTGAAAAACATCATCGCTGCGAACGCCAAAACACTCAGTGCCGTACCATATAAAACAGACTGTGTAATCGACAAGCGGATAGACGTCAGCACCTCGGCAATTTGCTCCACACGGACAAAGAAACAGATCGCAGCAGCAGCCAGCACGGAGGCGAAAAGATCTACATTCGGCATCATTCCGCCGGCCGGACTCAATACCATTGATCCTAATGCCGTGGTCAACCCATCAAAATCGAAAACGAATAACAGCCAGCCAACGCTGACAAGTGAAAAGTTAAGGTACCATTGGATCGCCCGCGGCATTTTGTCCCAACGCTCGCGATGTAGGTGATAGGCGCCAACAAGAAGTGCGTGATAACAGCCCCACAACAGGAAGGAATATCCCGCACCATGCCAAAGGCCACAAACCACAAAAACGATGGCAATATTACGTACGTAATTGGTGTTTCCACCAAGTGGGTAATACAGATAATCGCGTATCCAATACGATAGCGAGACATGCCAACGACGCCAAAATTCACGAGGGTTAAGAGACGAGTACGGTCGGAGAAAATTGTCCGGCAATGAGAAGCCAAAAAGTTTACCCAGCCCGATCGCGCAAAGTGAATAGGCATAAAAATCAAAGTAAATTTGAAATGTGTATGAATAAACGAGACTTGTGACGCCAATTATACCAAGTGTTTCCGGCGTATTTATCATAGGTGTTAGAAAATTTGAGATAGAATCGGCGATCAATACTTTAAATGCTAAGCCGACTGTAATGTAAAATACTGAGCCAACTACGACATCCGCTGATATCCGGAACCGGGGAAGTGCCGTGATTGCATCCGACACCTGTTTAAAACGTACGATTGGACCGGCGATGAGTTGGGGGAAAAAACAAATGAAGAGCAAAAGCGTTTGCAGGCCAGCCGGGCGTTCAAGAACACCTCGGTATCGGTCCACTGCATATGCGATTAGCTGAAAAGTGAAGAATGATATGCCCGCAGGTAGAGCAATATCATCAAACAGCGAAAAGCCGCCCCGTGACTCACTTAGCTCGAGTTGAAGGACATCGGTGAGAATAAACGAGGTGTATTTGAAATAAATCAAGGCACAAAGAGGGCCCGCAATTGCAAGAGAAAGCAGCAAGCGGCGATCAATCCGAACCCAGTCTCTATCCAAGAGCGCATAAACCCAAAGAACACATAAAACCAAGACGATTGCATGTTCTCTGCCGGACTGCCCGTAGAAAAGAAGCGAAGCGACGATCAACACAGCTGGCCGAAATTTTGCGGGACTGAGCCACAACACCCCCAACAGAGTTATGGGCAGAAATACAAATACAAAATTGAGATCGTTAAAAAGCACTAGCCGTTGCTCTATGTCGCCGGCATTTGCACAAGACGGTCAAAAAATCCGCCTAATACTCTGGCTGGTGGATGGCAGCAGTCGGGCCAATTTAAATTTGGGACGCTTGGCAACACCGGCGCAAAAATACATTCCACTGAACTATCTTGGCATCCTGCGTTAAACCATCTGCGGCTCTCCAGCGCCTGCGGAGACGTATTTTCAGAGCGAATTTTATTAATTTCCGGCGCAAGGGGAGATTCGTAAACAACAATCCGAATTTTGTTCTGACGCTTCAAGGCGGCCAAACGCTTCAAGCCAATAAATACAAACCGATTGTGTGCACGAAATGCCGGACTGCCCGGCTCAAAGTCCGCAAATGAAAGTTGTTGTTCAGGCAGGATCTGCTCATGGCTACCATCTATGCGGTTAGTTGGATTGACGCCATCTTCCTGGCGATCAACCGACGCCGCGCGAAAATAGCCAATACGCCGCGTTAGTGTATCAACGTTCCAATTCTCCCTAAATCGAGCCCAACTTTGTTTGTGTGCCCAGTCAATTACCTTAACCGCATCACTCCGACGTTGTCTCCGTGTCCCTACACCATCGTGAAGAATTGTCAAAACATCGCCGGCATAATCTGCGGGTCTAAAAATCGGTTCTGGAAAATACAAAAATTCTATGAACTGGAGCTCTGGATGATCGATACTAATTATTGCGGTTTTAGGGGCGACGCCCTGTTCAGCCAGTTCTTCCAAAAGTGTCACAGATTGAATAAACGATGTACCGCCAACTGAAAAATTGAAAAAGTCCAAATTAGGCAGACTAACGTCACCCCTCGAGACCATTGCGGATCTTGAATTTCCGAATACGCCAATGTCATATTGTTTCTTGCGAAGGACCGCGTGATGATACTTGGCGGCGAGTAAATCGCGGACACCCAACCGGTTTGTCTGCGCCTTTAGTCCGGAAAAACTCGGATCAAAAGGGTTGATAACTTGCGTAATATTGTTTGACAGGAGGAGCAATAAATTTAGCCCCAACAACCCAACAAAAAAACTACCTATCAATACAAACGTGGATCTCTTTTGCATGTTAATTCGATCTACGGCGCCATTCCAAGAAATGCGAAACGAGGTTTTCCTCGTCCCGACTCAACGGAGCTCCGTATGATGTTTGATCTTGGCGATCAGCATCCTGAAAATTCATTGGTTGGATTTAGACACCTTTTTTTTGAATGTCAGAACTAAAATTCGGAGAGCGCTAAAAAGAAGCGGCGGCAGCAAAAACTTTAAAAATTATTCCAAAAATTTGTCTACGCATTTGACGAAGCGGTCAAGCGATAACAATATGACCGACAGACAGCTAAGATTGGAGTACCTTGATGTCCCCGCGCACGAAGCTAATCGATAGCCCATACAACGCCTATCAAAATGCCCGGGAGGTGTTAGGCGAAAATGCGGAACTGACCCATGTCGGGCCTGGCACGCCGGGGGGCGAGTATTTGCGCCGCTTTTGGCACCCTGTCGCCTTCACGAAGTCGCTTGAGGACGTACCGCTGCGCCTGCGCATCATGGGCGAAGATCTCGTGCTCTTTCGTGACAAGTCCAGCCGCATCGGCCTCCTTGCCTTGCATTGTTCCCATCGCGGTACGTCATTGGAATTTGGAATCATTCGGGAGCGTGGACTGAGTTGTTGTTACCATGGCTGGCATTTCGACGTGGACGGGCGAATCCTCGACACACCAGCGGAGCCACCGGAAAGCAAACTGAAAGAGACATTGCACCATGGCGCGTACCCGGTGCATGAGTTCGAAGGGTTGGTCTTCGCTTATATGGGCCCGTCAGAAAAGAAGCCGCCCTTCCCCGTGTTTGAGAATTTCAGCTTGCCGGGGTACCGTACCGAGCCATGGGGCGGCAACGTCATGCCCTGCAACTGGGTACAGATCAAAGAAAATTGCATGGACCCGGCCCACACGGCGTTCCTTCATACAATCGGCGACGGCGTTGGATTCACTGACTCGTTTGGAGTATTGCCCGAACTAGATTTTTTGCGTGTTCCCAACGGCATGATTTACGTCGCCGCCCGCCGTGTCGACAAGAATATTTGGATCAGAATAACCAACCAGATCACGCCGAATATTCACCAATTTGCGCCGACCTGGACCGATGGTCGAACGGTTATGAAATTTGCCCGTCCTATGCAGACCCACTGGTCGGTTCCAATCGATGACACGAACACGATCAATCTGGGTTTCAATCATTATCACGTAGACGATCCGGACCGAACGCTGCTGGAAGAAGGCGCAAATTTTGGCCAAGCCTGCGACCGGCCATATTCAGAACGCCAGCGGGTACCCGGCGACTTCGATGCCCATACCTCAATCGGACCGATTTCTGTTCACGCCCGTGAATATCTCGGTCATTCCGATCGTGGCATTGCGATGTTTCGAAAGATGCTGCGTAGCAATATCAGAGAGATCAAACAGGGGAAGGATCCTCAGGACATAAGCGCTGATATCGTCGGCAAAATTCCCGCATACGCCAACGACACAGTGATACACCTGCCTCCACAAAACGATCCTGAGGCGGACCGAAAGTTGTGCCGCGGAATTGGCGAAAAAGTCGCGCGTGCCGCTGTATCGCGTGATTGGTCTGACCTTCCCGGTTCGTAAAAACTATGCGAATCATTTAGATTAGAGTCATGCGAAAGACGGCCCTGATAATTACCGCTGTTTTGTTCGCTTCCTGCGGGCGGCCGGAATATGACTAACTATATAAGGCTGGCGCGGCAGCCGGCGCAGGCGCGTTTATTGGATACGGTACGATCGGAACAGCTTCCGAGAAATTTGCGGCGCCAGTCGGATTTGGAGCGGTTGGCGCCCTGGTTGGCCTTCATTTAACCGGACATCTGACACAGGGCGATTCTGACGCTATCGGCAGGACTGTATACAATAGTCTAACCGAGTCCGAGGCTGGTGTGATCAGTACTTGGCAAAACCAGAAGTTACGGAATTCTGGAAATTTTACGCCGCAATCCGCTTATTTTACCGACGATGGGTTGATGTGCCGCAACTTTACAGTTGTGCTTACGATCGGCGATGAAACAGAAAAAGGCAGTCAAACTGCATTCCGGACAGGCATCGGAAGCTGGACGACTGTCGCCAACACCAAACCCTAGATTGGTGGATCGCCCGTTGGATCACAGCGAAATAGCATCATCCTGACAGCACTTTATGGCCTCTAGCCTAATCAAACGACCGGCATTAGATTCATGAAATGCGTAGTGTCTGCTCACGATTGCTAAATTTGCGGGCATAATCAAACATCCGTAAGAAGTAGGGTGCATAATCTAGGATAACCTGTTGCATTCAGATTTGTGACAGGATATAGGCAAAAACGTTCAAGAGAGGGGACTTACCATGGCGGCTTCGTCGAGAATTCTTTAACTCCTCAAAATAGTTTCGATCGCAGGCATGTCGTTGACATGCGTTCGGATTTCTTGTCTTCCTTGCAATCCTTCTGATACAACCGGAGATAATGGCGGGAACGCCGGTTGGGATCGTGATGTGGTTGATCTCAACCGTTGGTATTCCGATGTACGGCATACTCTATGTCGCGATTAAAATGCGTTAGTATTTGCGGGACATTTCCGGCTCATTGTTAAAGCAAGGCAGCTAAATTCAGCTGACTTTTTGAATTGGCCTTCCCCGCCATTAATTGGAGGGGAAGCGCTTTCAATTGTTAAATTATATGCTTCTGCGCCTTGACGCGGACCGGCCCTAACGCTCGAAATATCGCTCGGCCAGACCTTCCTGCTGCACGAAAATAGGCTCACCGGCGACGCGCGCAGGCATCGGCATACGCACAGGTACATTCTCTAGCCGCGGTATTGTCGTCGGCTCGCCCTGAATCATTCGAGCATTAAAATTTTCTAAGTTGGAGACACCAACGAGCGGCCAGGCATCCGCTGCCGCATAATCGATGAAGAATATGCGCCGTACTGTGTCCGATGTATTTACGCCGGAACCATGGACCATGCGCGTGTGGTGAATATGAACCGATCCGGCTTTGCCTGTCAGCGCTACCGCCTTTGAAAAATCAATGCCGCAACGCGTCGAGTCGATGCCGCCACAAAAATATCCGTCGTTATGGTGATCATAAACTTCAGCCTTATGGCTGCCGGGAATGACCATTAATGGTCCTGACGACTCCCCAACATCATCGATCATGATAGCGAAGACCATCAGGTCATCGTTGGTGTGCGGCAAGAATGCCCAGTCCTGATGCCACTCGAATGGTGTACCGACAGCCGACCATTTTAAATTGACCTTGAGGCCATAGAGCCGCGTATCGGTCGGGTCGTTAACAATCGCAGCAAGTGACGTGCGAATATTCGGGCCAATTATTTGTGAAGCAATTTCAAGAATTAGAGGATCTGTGTTGAGTTCTTCAAAGATCGGTTCGGTGTAACGACTACGCGAAATTCGCCGTGGCTTCGGTGACTGAGGGCTATGATCCGGCTCAAAATCATATCCATCATCACCTGTTTTGAAGAATTTGCTGGCTTCGACCAACTCATCGCTCGCACGCTGAAGTCGCTCGAGTTGCTCACCTTGAAGGAAGCCATCGAGTTGCAAATACCCATTTTCACGATAAAACGCGAGTTGCTCGTCGTTCAGCATGCTGTCATTCCCAAGTTTAGACAGTTCTTCAAAAAATTAGCACATGGTTCGATGGACTACGAGTCCGGCCCGTCGTTAGATCGACTTCAATCATATGTTACATTGTTCTCGTTCAAGCATAGGCAGGTCGAATCGGACGACGCGAGGCGACAAAAAACAATGAAACTACTTTCCGTCAACGTTTCCCTACCGCGGGATATCAGCCATGGCGGCAAGACTGTGCGAACCGGCATCTTCAAGCAGCCCATCAAGGACCGCGTCATGCTACGGGGGCTCAATATTGAGGGCGACGGGCAGGCCGACCTTGTTGGTCACGTGGGCACTTACAAAGCGGCGTATGTCTATTCCGTCGAGAACTATCGCTACTGGGAAACGGAACTCGGCCGATCGGATTTCGAATTCGAGCAATTTGGCGAGAATTTCACTGTCGAAGGGATGCTCAATGACATCATTCATGTCGGCGATATCTTTTGTATCGGCGGGGCCTTGATCGAAGTTTCGCAGCCACGCGTGTCGTGCTTCAAGCTTGGCATCCGAATGGGCATTCAAGGCTTCGAGCATATCCTGCTATCAAGCAATCGTATCGGCTTTTATCTACGCGTTCTCAAAGAAGGTGAAGTCAGTGCCGACGACACCTTTGAGACGGTCGACACTGATCCCGAGCGCATGAGCGTCGCCGACGTCAATAACCTGCTCTACTTTGATCTCGGCAACCTCGAGGGTGCGCGCAAGGCACTACGCATCAAAGCTCTATCACCAGGCCGTTATTGTGGTGGCATTTCACGGCAAGCTGGCAAAATCATCATGCAAAGTGGTGTCTATTTAATCGCCGATGGCGATTTAGAGATTAGGGCACAGGCGGAAGTTCTAGGAAACGGCGTGACTATCGTATTGTTGAATTCATCCGGAAATTCAGACCCAGCCTTTACAATTAATGGCGGCGCAGAAATCAATTTAACTGCGCCGACGAGCGGTGAATTCTCCGGCATCGTATTCTTCCAAGATAGCAATATCTCTGAAGGAACAAATACGTTCAACGGCAATTCGAGCACAAATTTCACTGGCGCACTGTACTTTCCCACCCAGACCGTCAAGTTACTTGGCAATAACGAATCACTTACCGGCTGCACACAAATTGTTGCCCTGATAATCGAATTCCGCGGCAATGCCGGTCTCAGCAATCAATGCGACTACGCTGGAACGACGCCGGTTTCAATTCCCGGGAACGTGCAATTGGTCGAATTGGAACAACAGTAAATGAAATTACGGACGCGATTTTCTATCAACAAACACAAAATTTCAGTAGGTGGTATAAGCGATCAAATTAGGCAATTTTGGTCGTCTACAGCCGGCGTAGCAGCAACGGAATTTGCACTCGTCGCGCCAATTTTTATCGTTCTAACCCTCGGTGTGATCGACGTTGGCACAGCCGTCTTTGAGCGGTTCGAATTGAAAACGGCAGCCCGTGTCGGTGCCGAGTACGCACTAACAAAACTCACCGATGTCGACGATATCACTGACGCAGTTGTCCGAGCGACAAATCATAAAAGATAAATAATTTCCGTAACAGTATTCACCTTCTGCCAATGTACTTTCGAGGAAACTTTTGTCTGTACCGAAACCTGCGATAACGGTGAGACGCCACGGAAATTCGTTACAGTCAGGGTGACTGATTTTTACAATCCGGTTTTCTTGCTAGAACCGGATACTCCAGAGGATAAAGATTTTACCTTCTTCCAAACAATCCCGCAGTTGGAAACAGATGTCACGCTCCGCATTCAATAAGATTAGAGTGATTCCAAATTGAAATCGTGTATTGAGCTAAGCGTCACGGTGACATCCCCCTTTTCGCCTCCAGAAAAAAAACGGACCTAGACGTCTACGTTCGTTCCTTCTTTGTATTTGTGGTGCAACGGCAGTAGAGTTTGCGATGATCGCGCAGTATTTTTCGGCATGGTTTATGGCGTCATAGAGACTGGTCGTTTCTTTTACCCAAAATCGGCCCTACAAAATGCGGTGGATGACACTGGCCGGTTCGCAATGACAAACCCAACTACTACTATGACCACCATAATAAATTATGCAAAATCAACAGTCCTAGAGAGCGTTGCCGATGATACTGACTTCTCAGTGACTCCGGATACTGTTGGATCGACGAATTTTGTCACTATCGCCGCGGATCATAACTTTCAAATCAAAGCGCCACTACTGCCGACGAATACATTGCAGATAAACGCTTTGGCACGTGTCCTCTTAAGAGCAAATTAGCCGACTAAAAGGGCGAATTTCCCCGGTTAACTTATAAGTTCAAATAGAGGCAATTTCGCTGCTGAAATATTGCCTCTTTATGCTCAATCGAAATAACCAGCTCGGACTGCTGAACCGATCATATTGATAATCAAATTGCCTGCTGTAATCGCCGTAATCTCATTGACGTCGCGTTTCGGTGTTATTTCGACGATATCCATGCCGAGGACGCGGGTCTTGGCAGCCAACCCCTGGATCAGCTTGCGCACTTGATGATAGGTAGCGCCGCCCGGCGCCGGCCCATCCACCGCGGGCATCGCCGAGGGATCCATACCGTCAGCGTCAATGGTGAGATAGGTGTTGCCGCCGGCTGGAATTTTCTCAAGAACCGCGTCAATTCCGGAATCCTGTAACTCCATATCTGTGATTAAGTGAGAGCCGTAAGCCCGGGCTGCTGCAATATCTGCGGCTTGTGCACTGCCTTGGCAACGTAATCCAATTTGAAATATTTCGCCGATATGCTCCATTTCCGAAGCCCGCCGTATCGGGCTCGAATAGCCCTCACGCACGCCGTTCCTGACATCGATCCAGTCTAGATGCGCATCGATTTGAACCAAGGTGATCGGACCATGTGCATCGAGGCCCCTCAATATTGGTATCGGTACACCATGGTCACCACCCAATGTAATCAAGAGAGTGCCGTTTGTTGTGATCTGCCGTGCTGCCTGCTCCGCAAGACCATAATGAGCGTTGAGATCACGCGCGACCCCTGGGACATCTCCGCAATCCACCACTCGAATGTTTTTCCCGTCAAAAATTGGCCCGCCAAGATCGAAATCCCATCGCTCCACTCCGCCACTCGAGCGCGTCGACGCTCGTCGAATTGCCGTGGGGGCATTCGTTTGGTCGTTGGTCACCTGATCAATCGAATACGGATCGCTGTATGGAACCCCGAGAATAGCAACATTTGCGTCTAGGGATTCGAGATCTGAGACGATTTCGAAACCCATAAAACTCTGCCGTGTACGACGCGGCGGTACAGTCAAAATTTGAGGCATAACGGCTCCCTCTGCCTTTCAACAGGCACAAGTTCAACGAGATAGATACTCGTGAACTATGTTCCTGAAATTGATATATGCACGGATTGTATCAAGGCATGTCATCGAAAGACACGCGACAACGCAAAATATGGTGCCCCCAACGGGATTTGAACCCGTGTTGCCACTGTGAAAGAGTGGAGTCCTAGGCCTCTAGACGATGGGGACAAACAAAGACGGAGATGTAGTAGCCACGAGGAATGAGGTCAAGGTCTGCGTCACTGCCGGCGGAAACGTCCTGATGCAAAGCGAAGCTTGGAGCCAGTCTGAACGACTAGTTTCGGCGCCCTGCGGCACTTGGGCAAGACTTGCCGCGATTCGTCAGTTCCTGCCCCCGCATCAAATATTGTACACATCCATATCGTGTAACATATTGTTTTAACGTTATTTATTGGCCTCATGCAGATGGCATTGCTCTTGCACCACAACGGCCAAAAAACAACACCTCTTTGATCCAATGGATCTGGGTGAAAAAGAAAGTAGCAGACGCCCATTAATGACCTACTTTAGCATCTTTGCTCAAAGTTCCACTGCATTGCGCGGTCACGCGCAGGCTCTCGCCACAATTGCCACGAATGTCGTCAATTCAACAACACCTGACTATAAGCAATCTGACACGCGTTTTGCCTCTGAGCTCAGTGCACATTCAGACGCAATCTATCCCGGTTTCGGAGGCATAACCCCCAAGACACAGAACTTTATCGACAAACAGGGCGCAGTCCTTGCAACCACGCGAGACCTGAATATTGCCATCGCTGTTCGTGGCTTCTTTGTCGTAAATTCTCAGTTTGACAAGAGTGGAGAAATCCTCCTCCCCCGTCAGGGGCGATGCAAAAACTTGCCTTTGATAATAACGGTTCAAACGAGGCATATCTCGCAGACACAAACGGAAACTTCCTGCTTGGCTGGCCAGCCGATGGTGCCGGTGGGTTCACAATTGGCACTGGAGTAGGCTCACTAACACCAATGCGCGTCGACTCTGGCGCATTTCCTGACAATGCTATCGCCACAACTAATGTGACATTCTCAAACAACTTCCCAGCTGGCGCAGCGACTGGAGACTCATTCCCCAGTGGCGTATCAGTTTTCGATCATAACGGTGTAAGCAAACAAATTAACCTCGCCATCACAAAACAGGCCGCATTAAACACGTGGCAGGCAACCTCAACAACGCCCGATGGAACTATTACGGCCGTAGTCCATTCACAATCACTTTTGACGCCAGTGGCAACATAATTGTCCGGTCATCAAATACAACTGACATTACGTGGACGGATACTACAGCAGGAACAAGTTCAATTGCTTTCAATTTTTCAGGCACCAAAAGTTTTGGCGTTGACTTTACTACCTTCAACATCACCACCGACAGTGCGGCAGATGGCTTTCTAACCTCCCTTAACATCCAGTCAGACGGTCGGGTGGTTGGCAATTTTTCGAATGGAGTTGCAAAAGATCTTTACAAGTTGCCGCTTGGCCTTGTTCGAGGCCCAGGTCTCCTAGAGCCGCGAGCCGGAATACTCTTTACTCTCACTGAAGGAAGCAGAGCGCTCGAACTTTGAGAGGCCGACTTGACCGGACAAGCAAATTTCGTCGCCTCCGCGCTCGTATCCACTGACCTTATCTAACAAAGTACCATACTAAAGCCGCAGCAACGAATTCTTAGATATTCACAACGCATGCGATTTCCTAATTCACTGACGCAGCATCCTCGATTATAAATTGCGCATTCTCGCGGCCCTGCCATCGATCGACCCGTATATGCCCCGCCAGGTGAAGAGGAACGCCACGCCCTAACAATGCTTGCCCTAGCGGTTCTTCCAATGACCGAAACGCAATTGCCTTAAGCCTGCCGCCGCCCTCGCCGCTAACAATGCAGCTAACATGGTCGGCACCCACTACATTAGCCTTTACGATGCGCGCAGCGGGCAAAACAAAACGGGGTTCTGCATTGCCGGATCCAAACGGCGCAATGCGGGACAGCGTAAGCGCAAATTCCGCCGTTGCCGCAACCGGTTGAAGTGCACCATCGACGCGAAGGTTTGCGACAATACCTGCAGGTCCGGCCGCCTCGTTTATTCGACCAGCGAGAAAGGCGCGAAACTCGGATTCTCGGGCCTGTTCGACTGTGAAGCCTGCGGCCATTGCATGCCCTCCACCGTTAACCAGTAGGCCGGACTGCCGCGCGGCGATTACTGTGGCACCGAGGTCAATCCCGGATACAGAACGTCCCGACCCCTTTCCGATCCCTCCATTTCTGGCAACGACACAGGCCGGGCGATCATATCGCTCCTTCAAGCGTCCAGCTACGATGCCAATAACACCAACATGCCAGCCCTCGCTGCTCACATAGACAAGCCCATCTTCGACGCCGCCAGCCTCCGCCTGCACTATCGCTTCTGCGAGGCAGCGTGCTTCAATTTCTCGGCGTTCAAGATTGAGTTCATTCAGCCGTAGTGCGAGTTCCGTCGCACGGTTGGTATCGTTAGTCGACAAGAGTTCAGCGCCGAGCGACGACTCACCAACCCTCCCACCGGCATTAATCCTTGGACCAAAAATAAATCCAAGATGGTAGGCAATTGGTGCTTCCGTCACGCCAGAAACATCGGATAGTGCCACCAAACCAACGTTTTCGCGGCGCGCCATGACTTTGATCCCCTGAGTTACCAAAGCACGATTAATCCCCGTCAGTGGAACAACATCACAGACGGTTCCCAACGCAACCAGATCGAGCCACCGTAGTAAGTCCGGTTCCTTATAATCGCGATACCATCCTGTCTCGCGTAGCCTCCTGTTCACGGCAACCACCAATAAAAATGTCACGCCCACTGCGGCCAGTTGGCCGTGCGGTGACGAATCGTCAAGTCGGTTTGGATTAACCACGGCAAACGCAGTTGGTAGCTGTGGTTCGGCCACGTGGTGATCGACGACGACGACGTCCAGGCCAGCTGCCGCCGCTGCCGCCAACGGCTCATACGCCGTGGTCCCGCAGTCGACCGTCACAATGACGCTTGCACCTTGACCGCCAAGTTCAAGTAATGCCGCCGTGTTGGGGCCGTAACCTTCCTTCTGCCGGTCCGGCACGTAAACCATTATTTCGCCGCCGACAGCCTCAAAAAAACGCTTAAGCAACGCGGCTGACGTCGCGCCATCGACATCATAGTCACCAAATATCGCGATTTTTTCATTCTGCGCAATTGCCTTAACAAGACGCTCAACCGCGGTTGCCATGTCTTTTAACGCGAGAGGGTCGGGCAACTGATCGCGAATACGAGGGTCAAGGAAGCTCTCTGCGGTATCGAGATCGAGTCCGCGCGAAACGAGAAGCTGCCCTATGACATCAGGCAAACCCAATCGCTGCGATAGCGCAAGCCCCATACGGTCATCGCCAGGTCGGCGAACCCATCGTTTGCCCTGGAAAGATCGTTCGACGCCGAGAAATGAGTCATTCTCGGAAGTCATGTCGACAACTACGCACCCATCTGTTCGAACCAGGTTTTGCGTTCGAAATTATGGGTAGCCTCGATGATGCGCGTGGTCCCGGTACGCGACCGCATTATCATCGAATGTGTAGACGCGCCGTGTGCAGTCTGCCGCACTCCACGCAACATTGTCCCATCAGTCACGCCGGTCGCCGCAAACATGACGTCACCGCTCGCGAGTTCCTCTAGACCGTATTTACGGTTGAAATCGGTGATGCCATAGCCGGTCGCTCGACCTCGTTCGTCGTCATTCCGGAACACAAGCCGACCTTGAAACTGTCCGCCGATACATCTAAGCGCGGCAGCTGCCAGCACACCTTCAGGCGCCCCACCAACACCAAAATATATGTCGACTCCGCTTTCCGGCATGGTCGTCGCAATTACACCCGCAACATCGCCGTCGGAAATAAGCATAATACGGGCGCCTGCTTCACGCACCGCCGCAATAAGCTCAGCATGTCGCGGACGATCGAGGATACAGGCGACGATATCTGACAGTTCTTTGCCATTGGCCTTTGCCAAATTTTTCAGAATGCTTGGCGTTTTTTCGTCTAGATCAATGAGATTTTTTGGTAAACCGCCGCCGACTGCGATCTTGTCCATATACACATCGGGCGCATTGAGAAACCCACCTTTTTCAGCCATGGCGATGACAGCCATCGCATTGGTCCCACCCTTGGCTGTAATTGTTGTTCCCTCAAGCGGGTCAAGTGCGATGTCGATTTCCGGTCCCTCACCGACACCAACTTTCTCACCGATATAAAGCATGGGCGCCTCATCACGCTCACCCTCGCCAATCATCACTGTTCCGTTGATGGCAAGTCCGTTGAGTGCGCGACGCATGGCATCGACAGCAGCCTGATCAGCCGCCATTTCATCACCACGCCCCATCCATCGCGACGCAGCCAATGCCGCAGCCTCAGTGACGCGTACGGCCTCAAGTGCAAGATTGCGGTCCATGAACGTAGTCTTTTCGTTCATCTTTTCCTCCAAATCGTCAAAATCTGTTATCCGTTCGACGTGTTCTCGATACGTATCATCGTCGGTCGCTCTTTGACCGAATCAAGTAAATCTATCGACGTTAGTGCCCGCTGCATTGCAGCTTCATCGGTGTCATGGGTGGTTATCACAACTGGCACCGTCTGATCTTCCGCCTTCACACGCTGTAGCACGGCTTCCATAGAAATTTCCTCGTCGCGCATGATCGCAGCAATATCTGCAATCACTCCGGGACGATCGACAACCATCAGTCGTAGATAACAAGAACTGCGATGTTCCTCCATAGGAACACCAGAAAATTTCGAGAGTGTATTGGCCGGAATACCAAAAATTCGGGCAGATCGTCCGTTTGCTATATCCAAAATATCGCCAACAATCGCGGAGGCAGTTGGCCCCGCTCCAGCCCCTTGACCTTCCATCATCGTCGCACCCGCGAAATTGCCCTCGCTCACGACCGCGTTCATCACCCCTTCAACACCAGCGATCGGCGAATCGTGCGGCACCATTGTCGGATGAACACGCTGAAATACACCGCCATCTGAGAGCTCAGTAATGCCCAGAAGCTTAATGCGATAACCAAGTTCATTAGCATAAACAATGTCGAGCGCATTGATATGCCGTATTCCCTCGACATAGACATCGTCAAAATTTACCTCGCAGCCAAATGCCACGCTCGTCAGAAGCGCTAACTTATGCGCAGAGTCGACACCATCGACGTCAAATGAAGGATCCGCTTCCGCATAACCAAGTCGCTGCGCTTCGGTCAGTACATCTTCAAACTCGCGACCTGTTTCATGCATATGAGAGAGTATGTAGTTACAGGTCCCATTGAGAATGCCATAGACGCGCGAAAAATTGTTGGCTGCAAGGCCCTCACGCAACACTTTTATCACCGGCATTCCGGCACAAACAGCAGCCTCAAATCCAAGGGATACGTTTGCAGCTTCCGCTTTAAGCGCCAATTCGGTTCCAGCCATTGCAATCAAGGCCTTGTTGGCTGTCACGACATGCTTGCCGGCACCAATCGCCGCCTCGCAAACTTGGCGGGCAACACCGTCGCTGCCACCGATCAGCTCGACGACAACGTCGGCGTCTGCCTCGGTTGCGAGTGCGACGGCATCATCAAACCAGGCATAGCGGTCAAGATTGACCCCTCGGTCGATGCTTCGATCACGGGCAGCAACCGCAGAGATTACAAGCGGTCGCTGGCAACGTGCCTCTAGCAATTCCCGTTGGCTTTCAAACAGACGCAGCATACCGGCACCAACCGTCCCGAGACCGGCTACAGCTATCTTGAACGGTTCAGCCATGGATTTCTATTCCCGAGCGCCACTGAGTCACCCTCTGAGCGCGGAGCCAGTGTGTGTTTTGTGGTGTTTGGGCAGATATCGCCACAGCAAATACCACCAAAAGACGCTTTATGTGACGCCTGTGCAATCCGCTCACACGAACTTGTCGTTTATTCGGCAGTCTTTCATGGTTTGAATTCGCGCCAACCGGAACCGCCCACTAAAAATATTCCAAAAAGATCTCTGTCCGTCGATTTCCTGCCGCGCCGGCCGCCGTTGTTTCAGCGTAAAGTAACTCACCATCGCCACGCGCTGTGACATTGACATCGTCTCTGGCAACGCCAAATCGGATCAACGCTTCAGCGACAGAATTGGCGCGGTCAAGCGAAAGTTTGAAGTTCGATAACCCACGTTTTAATTGATTAACGCCCGGTGCACCGCGGCTTGAATGCCCAACAACGCGAATAGCCCCTCCTGATTCAAGTTGCGCTGCTGCGACTTCGCGCAAGACCGAAACGTCGTCGCCCGTTAGTGACGCTGTGGCACTCCCAAAGAAAATGGTGGCGATCTTGGTAGATTGAACAGGCCAGGTGTCCGATTCAGGTCGTGCGGTCGTTAACGCGGCAATTTGTGGCGGTGGTGGAGGTGGCACTGGTCTCGCCAATTTCGCAGTCGTTGCAGGTTGAATCACCGCCGTT
>CAVOAK010000011.1:0-33153 GCA_963693665.1 Alphaproteobacteria bacterium
GGTTTATGGTTCAGGAATCGCGGACTGACAAGTCGCTGATATAGTTTTGCCGGTCACGGATTGCCTTGGGCCAACGGCTTTTGATAAACGCAAGCGATGCCCAAATTTCCCGATCACTTAAGGTGTCGGCGAAGCGTGGCATGTTGCTTTTGAAGCCGGGCGGGGCGGGAAGTAGGCCCGTCGGCAGGCGCTGGCGCCAATTTGGCTGGCCCTACAGGCGAGTTCCGTGGCAACTCGCACATCGCTCGGCGTTGATCTGCGGTCCCAAAGCAACGAGCTCTATATCGTTCGCGTCGGTGCTTCCCTGTGGTTCATCTTTGCCCGGCAACCATGTCATCATGCCTACAGCGATAACCAAGAACACGGCGCTGGCTGCTATTATGCGGATTCGCCACGTCATGTCGTGCCACCCTGATTTCGGTTGCGCCTACGCACCCTCATTCACCGAGCACGCGGTCGATTTTCTCATATTCTTCCTTGTCAATTTCGCCACGTGCGAAACGATCTGACAGAGTGCTGAGTGGCGTAAATGTATCCATCAGATGCTCGATAATCCAAACTGGTAATGAAAGGAATACCTAACTATCATCATAGTGTTTGCTTCGGCGCGCTGTTTGATCCACTTCAAGATATTGATGCGTCCCTTGACGGGTTTTTGGGGGGGGTCTAAAGAGGCCCACGCTATTTTAACTAACAATGGTGGCTGTAGCTCAGTCGGTTAGAGCGCCTGGTTGTGGACCAGGAGGTCGTGGGTTCAATTCCCATCAGCCACCCCACTTTCCGTGGTTCACTTGAATTTAGTAATGCGATTAGTATGTTCACTAGGTATCCGCCGTTTGAAAAGGGGCATGTGTTGCCGGAAAATGACGGAAAGGAACTAAGAGCAGACGCGCGCCGCCGAACAATTCTCGGCGGCAAGATCATTAGCGATTCCGGACAGATTAAAGATTGCCTTATCATGGATCTCTCATTGGCTGGTGTTCGTTGCCGCTGCGGCGAGCCGATGGAGAGAAAAACCTTCGTCAACGGGCGTATTAATCGGTTCGGCGAACTTAGTCTGGCCGAGGTGATGTGGGTGAGGGGCGATCAAGTCGGTTTGCGTTTTACTGAGAAGATTACCGGAGATACCGGGACGTCCACCGGTATCGGCAATCTTCTAAAACCGATTTCTGACAGCACTGGGCGCGACGCTTAAACGGCGCTCTAGGTGCGCATCTTTTCTGAATATTCCATTTATCTCGAAGAAAAAAATCCCAAATGTCGTCAACTGCGTTCAATACGTTGCGTGAATGGATTGTTGCGCAGAGTTCGTCTGCGGAGTTTGGCGGGATTTCTCAACTACGGTCCGCGCTTGGGGGAGGCGATGACGCTGCCGTAGGCGCGGGGGTTGAACAACTTCAACCGCTCCTTACAGAACTTGATAACGATGAGATGCTCGAGATGATGAAAATTTGCGACACGACTGAAGGGCGATTTTTTGCTGGCCGGGAAAGGGGCTGTAAATTTTGCGATATACAAGATGGATATCCTGAAGACCGCCTAATCGGCGAAAATAGGATGTCGTATGCCATCATCGACCGCTTCCCGGCAACGCCGTTTCATTCACTTATCATACCAAAACGTCACGTTGTAGATGTGTTTGATTTGATTGAGCCTGAACTAATCGAAATGACAGCGCTTCTAACAAAATCCCGGGAATTCGTTTTGAACGAAGACCCGTCGATCGAGGGTTTCAACATAGGAACAAACAATGGCGTCGTCGCGGGGCAGTCAATTTTTCACGTCCACATCCACTTGATCCCACGTCGGCGGGGTGACGTGGAAGATCCACGCGGTGGCGTACGTGGTGTTATTCCGAAAAAGCGCCCCTATTGAGCAGCGTCACGTTCTCGTTAGTTTTTAAGTCGGCATAGTGAGGATCGCAAACCCGCATCTACGCGGACTGGTGATCACTACAGCGGGTGTTCTCGTTATTACACCTGACAGTTTGCTCGTCAGGCTCATTGAAACCGATGTTTGGTCCCTCCTGTTTTACCGCGGCCTTTTCGTTGCCCTGGCGTTGGCAGCGTTCTTCGCAATCCGGTATGGCCGAGAGATGCCAAGTTTTATTCGAGCCGTGGGCCGGGTCGGCATTCTCGCGGGATGTCTTTCTGCGGTTAACAACATTTTGTTCGTTCTTTCTCTAACGTTGACCACTGCAGCTAATACACTGGTGATCATCAGCGCGGCACCACTGTTTGCTGCCGTGTTCAGTCGCGTGGTTCTCAAGGAGGCGATTGCGCCGTTGACGTGGCTTGCCGTACTGGTCGTTTTCATCGGAATTTCCGCAATTTTTTTTGGCAGCATCGGTGGTGGATCCTTGATTGGTGATCTGTGTGCAATCGGTGCGGCCTGTTTCTTTGCCGGGCATCTAACTGCGCTGCGTTATAAAAAGGGCACCAATATGATGCCTGCAGTCGCGCTCGCGGGTTTTCTCACAGCTGTCGTGGCCTTTCCTTTAGCGGCATCGCTATCGATCAATTCTCGCGATCTTGCACTGCTTGCGTTGATGGGATTTGTCATGCTGCCGGTCGCACTTGGATTAATCGCTCTGGGGCCGCGCTTAATTTCGGCGCCAGAAGTCGGGCTCCTCGCCCTCGTCGAGGCTATCCTTGGGCCGTATTGGGTATGGCTTGTCGTTAATGAAGTTCCAGCTGTTCAGACGGTTCTAGGCGGAATATTGATTCTTGGCACTCTCTTGGTTCACACCGCGTATATCCTAAGGCGGAAGACCGTGCGGTAGCCAAGCGGCCTCAAAGTCGGCAATGTGGATGAACGCGCAAAATTCCAGGGCTAATAATCGGCGCATAAACTGCAGCACTTGTTTATCGTAGAGAAACCCGCCATCCGCATGGGAGGTATCAATGGTACTTGTCGTCTTCGCAGTACTCATGTGCGTCATCATCGCAGTAATTTTACCAATGGCACTGCTGCGAAAGTTGGATGGTGAATCCGTCGGCGATGAGAAAGACGGAAAACAAGGGCCGACTCTGCCGCCTGAATAGAACGGCTTTCTATCCGTAAGTCGCGGAAATCACGTCCCTTGTTTACAGTGCTGCCAGCTATCCAGCAGCCCAATCAGTCGATGATGTGATAAACCGGGGCTTTTTCCATATCCCATGTCCCGGATTCCTTGTCGTATTGAGACAAAGTGAAGCAGTGCCAATCGGTATCATCCAGTTTGCGATGGTCGGCCCGATAGTAATAGCCAGGCCACCTCGTTTCCTTTCGGAAGTTCGTGTGATGTGTCACGCACTCAGAAGACAGAACCCGGTGCTGAAGTTCCCACGCCCGCTGAAGTTGATGGAGATCCTCGGCCCCGAGAAAGGCGAGGTCTTCCTTCAACATTTGCAGCAATTCCAGTCCGCGGGTAAGCAAAGGTTCGTTGGTAATGTAGTTGGCGCTGATACCGCCGACGTATTCGTCCATGATCTTCTCGAGACGTTGGAGACCATGAATTGGCAAGAGATAGCTCGGCGAGACGGTTCCAGCGACGATCTCGTTGCGACCGACCGCATAGGTTTCCATCGGCTGGAAGACGACCGTCTTCAGGTCTTCGTATTCAGTCTCGCTGACCTGCGGTTCGTCGTTCCCAAGGTCGTTCACATAATTGACTGCTGCTTTGCCGGCGATCCGGCCTTCGGTGAAGGATCCCGACGAGAATTTGTGGGCCGTGCCACCGATGGTGTCGCCGGCACCGAAGAGCCCGTCGACGGTCATCATCCGGTTATAGCCCCATTGATACTCGTCTGGCGCATAGTCCTCAGGCCCGCTCGCCCAGGCGCCGGAACATGTGGCGTGAGAACCCATGACGTAAGGCTCGGACGTCGTTAACTCAGGGTTGATTTCCTTGGGGTCAATGTTCTGTGAGGCCCAAACAACCGCCTGACCGATAGTCATGCCGAGGAAATTCTCCCAACCAACCGTTTCCTTGTGGGGGTCTTGGAAGGCTTCCTTGGTTACCATGCGTATGGGCCCGCGACCGGCTTTAGTTTCTTCAAGAAAAGCATGGTTTCGCAGACATGTCGGCACTGGATGCCGATCAATGTAATCACCAACCAATTCCTTGGTATTCTCATACCAAGTGGGCTCGTAATTATCCCCGTAGGCATTTTCGGTGTAAGTCTTGAGATGCAGGAAGTAGGCGCCGACCGGGCCATAGCCATCCTTGAAACGCGTGAGGACGATCCGATTCTCCATCTGCGTCATCTTGGCGCCGACTTGGATCGGCAACGCATAGGCAGAGGCGCTGCTCCATGGGGCGTACCACGTTCTTCCCATGCCCTCACCAACCGCGCGCGGTTTGAAGATGTGCGACGCACCACCGGCGCAGACGATGACTGCCTTCGCGCGAAAGACGTAAAAATCTCCTGTACGGACGTTGAACCCGACGGCGCCGGCAACCCGGTTCGCCTTCGTCTTGTCCATCAAAAGATGGGTAATCATGATCCGATTGTAGACTTCGGTGGCAGCCTTGCGGGCCGCTTCGGCAACAATTGGTTTGTAGCTTTCTCCGTGAATCATGATCTGCCACTGGCCTTCGCGCAGATACCGGCCAGTTTCGGGGTCCTTCATAATTGGAAGGCCCCACTCCTCGAACTTATGTACGGAGGAATCCACGTGCCGGGCGATGTCGTAGCCTAAGTCCTCGCGCACCAGACCCATGAGGTCATTTCGGGCGTAGCGGACATGGTCCTCTGGCTGATTTTCACCCCATTGCATGCCCATGTAACAGTTTATGGCATACAGACCTTGAGCAACGGCACCACTGCGCTCGATGTTTGCCTTTTCGACGACGACAACCTTTTTGTCTCGTCCCCAGTAACGGGATTCATAAGTGGCTCCACAGCCGGCCATGCCACCGCCGACGACGAGGATATCAGAATCTACAAATACGGTTTTTCGCTTTGAAAACAGCCCCATTAGAGCACTACCTGCTTGAGTTGATCACGATTTAGTGCCGGTAACTTATCAATGTTGAGTGAATCCGGTTCGTGTGAGAGTTCCTGGGATTTAAAATTACCCGACCTAGGTGCATCATAATCCTGTGGTGATTTGATCGATCCCCATGGAGTCGTCCTTATCGGTGATTCAAAGTTTTTTTCGCGGCCATCCCGGAATTTAAGCTTCCATGAAATGGTGCCTTTTTCTTCTTCGCGAAGCACGCGGACGCTGTGGCCCAGCGGCGCGAAGTCGGCATAACCGCGGCTGTCGATTGCATTCTGCGGACAGGCCTTCACACAGGAATAGCAATCCCAGCACATATTGGGTTCGATGTTGTAGGCACGGCGGTATGTCTTATCGATGTGCATAATGTCGGAGGGGCAGATGTCGACACAATGTCCGCAGCCGTCGCAACGAGTCATATAAACAAATGTGGGCATGATAGTCCGTAAACTCCTGTATCGATGGTAGGCTGTTTAGTAGTGTCTGGGCTGATGTCCGACTTTGCCGAGGATTTTCGGTTTATCGGCGGGGGCCGGCAAGTTGCTCCTAAAGCCGCTCGCATTCTCCACACGTTTTTGAAATGCCGCGGCTGGTTTGAAAAACATGTGCGAAAACTTCGACCAGGGGACGGACCCGAAGAGCACCGTCGTGGCGAGCAGATACAATCCGAGGAACACAGTTGTCCAAGAGTTATCCGCTGCCTGCAAATAAGACCAGATCAGCCCCAGTGTAACACTCGCGAGAAGCGAAAGGATGAAAAGATCGGCACGCACAATGCGGAACGGTGAATTGCCTTCAGCAGCAACATCGACACGGATAAAGAACCAGAACCAGTATCCGCCGAGGCAAACCAGCAACGCTCCGATTGTCCATAGCTGTGGCAAAATTGCTGGCGTGGGTGTGGTAGGTGTCGGATACCAAAACACCATGATGGCGGAGGTGAATACGTAAACCAGAAATCCGTACATTGTCAGCAGGTGGGCAATTCGCCGCCGCACACTGCAGAATTCTGCGGATGTCAGGACCTCAACAACGCCGGTTTGGACTGCCAGCGACACCAATTCTCCGCCGCCAACTTGCTGCGTCCCCTTCTTGTTTGCATTGCGCCAATTGTTGAAGAAGTACTTGGCACTCTTCTTATGCAACATGTCGAGCAGTGTGCCACCCGCTACCAAACCAATCATGATGACAACGTATGTCTGCATGACGATGGGCGGTATGGACGCCGAAAGTTCGGCGAATGGATTGCTGATGAACATCAAATAGTCCCAACGTTAACCGGATATAATCGATACGGGGCACAGGGCGTCGCCACTAAGAGGCGTTTCTTAACTCTACATAAAATTTCGCGCAAGACTAAAGCGCGGTGTGAGCCATGACAAGACGGCAACCATGGATCTAACCCCAAAAACCTCGCAAAATACAGTTCAAGGTGAGGATGTTGAGAAATTGAGGCGGAGCGAGTTGTCGGGAATAAAGATGCACCCCTGCAATTTGTATCTCAATTGTGTTTCCGATGGCGCAAGACTTCACCAATCTGCTAAAACGCCAATCGAACTGTGACCTTTGCTTTGCCGACACAAGGCCGAGGATGAATAACTTTCGTAAGTAGTACTTAATAAAACATAAGTATTATTTGGAGGAGTAAAAATAATGCCCAAGCTAGTGGTTCCGTTCGGCGGTAGTGACTTGAAACCTTTGATGGTGCCAGAATCCGAACGCGCGGAAGAACTTAAGCGGGCAGCGGGTTTGAAGCAGGTGCCAATGACTAGTCGTGAGACGTCCGATCTCGTGATGATGGCAATGGGATCTTACACGCCGATCGAAGGCTTCATGGGATACGACGATTGGCACGGAGCGTGTCATGACATGCGGACTGGCGACGGATTGTTCTGGCCTATTCCCATCACGCTATCCTGCGCCTCTGATATTGCCGATAGCATAAACGCCAATGAAGAGGTTGCGCTTGTCGACGCAGAATCGTCAGAAATCATGGCGATCCTCCATGTCACTGAAAAATACACGATTGATAAAGCGTTCGAGTGTTCGAACGTCTACCGATCCGAAGACCCGGCCCATCCAGGCGTTCAAAAGGTTATGGAGCAAGAAGAGATCAATCTGGCCGGTCGAATTCGGGCGTTAAGCGAGGGTATCTTCCCGGGAACCTACACCGATCTCTATCTCCGACCATCAGAAACCCGTGCCATGTTTGCCAAGAAGGGGTGGTCTACAGTTGCCGCATTCCAAACCCGTAACCCCATGCATCGCAGCCACGAACATTTGGCGAAGATTGCTGTTGAGGTTTTTGACGGTCTGCTTATCCACCAAGTGTTGGGCAAACTCAAACCTGGTGATATTCCAGCCGACGTCCGCACGCATGCGATTGACGCCTTGGTGGAGAACTACTTCGTGCCAGGCACCGTCATTCAGGCGGGTTATCCAATAGAAATGCGCTATGCGGGTCCGCGTGAGGCCCTATTACATGCTTTATTTCGACAGAATTTTGGTTGCTCGCACATAGTGATAGGTAGGGACCACGCCGGCGTTGGCAGTTATTACGGTCCATTCGACGCACAACACATTTTTGATACATTGCCGGACGGAAGCCTCGAAACCAAACCGCTGAAGATCGATATTACTTTTTACTGCTATCGCTGCGGCGGTGTTTCGACGGGCCGGACATGCCCCCATGGTGAGGAAGATCGGCTCAACATTTCCGGCACACGATTACGCGAAATGTTCGCCAATCACGAAGCTATTCCAAATGAGTTCAGCCGTCCTGAGGTGCTTGAGGTACTTCAAGCATATTACGATGGCTTAGAGTGAAGATGATTGGCTGGTCGTTGGACTGGCTATTTAAACAATAACCACGCTCATAGTTCCGCGCATTCTTCACTCAGTCGGCCCATGAACGCGGGGTCGCCGAGCATCGCTTCTACTTGATCGTCGCTCTTCCACTGGCCGAATTCCAGTAACTCGGCCGCCTCAAGGTTGAGCGAAAGCAATAAATTCTTAAGGGTTTGGAATTGGCGCCAATCACGCTCGTCACGGAAACTGACGAGACGCTGCGTCAATTCTGCCAGGCTTGGCGGCTGTTTCATGCCCGCGGCCATTAAATATGCGCCCATCGCACTATCAACCGGTTCACTGCGTTTCTGCTGTCGATTCTGGTCGGTCGAAGACAATGTGTGGACACAGTGAACGCCGCAATTATTTGGTAAAAAGTTTGTCGACCCGTTCCATTTTCCAAGGTTCTTTCTCAGCAGCTGCAACCCACTCGACCAGAGGTGGGTATGTGCGGAGCGTGTCACGATAGATTTCGCCTTCCGTTGTCAGCGCAATATCGTAGGTCACAAACCGGTCGACCACATGCGCCTGCATGGCGTCAGCAATCGTGAATTGACCGAAAAGGAACGGCCCCCCATGGCCAAATCGCGTACGGCAATCCTTCCAAATGGCCAGGATTCGCTTGATGTTTCTTGCAACATCTTCCGTCGGGGTGACGCGTTTCGTTCGGCGGCGGACGTTTGTGTCCAGGGCGAAAGAAATTGTTCGCGCACCACCTGAGTGCATTTCGGCGGCGACCGAGCGGGCGACAGCACGCGCTTCGCTTTCCGCCGGCCAAAGGTTAGCCTCCGGCGCAAGCTCATGCACGTATTCGCAAATCGCAAGCGAATCCCAAATGGTCCGTTCGCCATGCTTGAGCACTGGGACCCTGCCTGTTGGTCCATAACCCAGCATGCGTTCCGTTGTATCGGGCTGCTCGAACGGAATTAGGACTTCTTCGAAGTCCAATTTGGCTGTTTTCATGCAAAGCCATGCGGGTAGTGGCCACAAACAGTAGTTCTTGTTTGCTAACACAAATGTCATATCTGCCATTGTCTTGAACCTCTTTTCTACCAGTTAAGGGGCGTGGCCCGCAGTTGTCGCCTGCGGCATTTCTAGACGCCCTTTTGCGCCGTATGTCGAAAACTAGCATGCCGCGCCCTCAATCTGCCAACTTGGGTTTAACGGCTAATCATGGTTCGCGTTGATGGGTCTTAAAATATTTTTACTGTGAATCGCTATGCGAAGCGTTTTCTCTTGAATTAGGGACTGACAAAATCCGCAAGTTCATCCGAAAGTAGCCTCGTGTATTTTCGATTTGCGACGGCATTTGGGTGGGCGTCATCGGGTGTCACCCAGAGCGTTTGCGGTATCTCATCTGCAACGGATGGGAGCAAATCGACGAACAACACGCCGAGGTCTTTTGCCAGTGCAGCTAACGCGTGAGTCACGGTCGCCAGGGGATAGGGTGTCAACTCGTGCAATTCCGGATAACTGGCAATAACAAGTTTTATGTTCTGTTCCTGACATACTTTAGCTAACTCGCGGATCCGTGCCTGTGTGAGCGCCCAGCCCGGTGCATTGGAGGCATAGAGCGCTCGATAGTAGTTGAACCAATCACCGCCGATATAGCGTCTTCGAACGGCATCAAAACGGCTCGCTAAAAAGACATATGCGGCCGAGTTTTCGCGTAATACACCGCCTCTGCGCGCTGGCATTAGTTCTGCATCGTTTACAAAGTAATTAAGAACGACAATATCGGGTTCGTAAGAGATACCTTTCGATAAAAACCAACTAACTTCCATCGCCGTATTGTAATTGCCAACACCTGCGTTGATGACGTCGATCTTTCGCTTTGGAAAGCGATTACTAAATTCACTTTCCAATTGTTGTGTAACTGAATCGGTTGCTTCTACTCCCCAGCCAAATGTAATTGAATCCCCAAGCATTAATATCCGAATTGAACCTTTGGGCTTTTCTAACGGGAATTCTCGATCGCGCAGTTTTGCGCTGTTGGTGGCAACATCGACGCCCATCAGGCGAGCACTAGTGTTTGGACGATGCTCGTGCCCGATGTTGGGGTCATCGCTGACTTGTTTCAAGAGCTTCGCGTATTTCCACATTTCGAGTTCATAGTTCAATCCATCGTCGACAAAGGCGCGGACATAGAGCTCGAGTGTTAGAAACGACAAAGCGATTGAAACGAATACCAACGCTAATGATTTTAGGAAAATTGACATCTGATCAGATGAAGTTTGGTTGTGAACATAGGCAGTTTCGATTTGTCCTCTGGCATGGGAGTGGTTGTCGTCGAACGGCGGCTTTCATGGCAGTAAGAACAGATTTCGGAAGAAGGTCGAATCTTTTACTTGCTCAGCAATAAGGGCGTGTGCATCCGCGTTCCAGTGAACATCTTGCGGCATCTCAAAGACGTCATTGTTTTCCTGCCTACGTTTTTTGAATGAAGGGTCGGCGTCGATCACGCCATATCCTCTATCAGCCGCCTCTGTCAGAAAATATTGTCGCATTAGTGAAAAATACCCCTTCTCCGCGACCACCCTTGCTTCATCGGTGTAGGCTTTAAGCCCGTCGAGCACAAACAGGACGCGGTCGGGACCGAACCCCGTCATTTCCGGAAGCAGACGAAAGAAAGTACGTACAGAACACTTTGAATCCGCAAGTCGGTTGTTCGGTGGCTCAACCGCCCTTCTTTTTCGAGTTATCGGTTCATCAATTTGGCCTTCACCGACAGTATCTTTGGTGTTCCCTTCAACGACGCTGCGAAGCCAAGCTTGACGTTGCTCGCCCTCAAGCAATCCGAGATTGAAAACAAGGTATTGAAGCAATGCGGAATTGCGAAGCAGCGGCCGCAGAGGGTTGGGATAGTGATCGAGGCGGATAAGTCCCATATCACATCGTTCGAGATCGCCATCGAAATAATGGAATCCAGTTCGTGCGCGATATTTGACTAAAGATTCGTCAAAGTCTGTTGCAACGATGACGAAGATCAACGCCTTGGCTTTATAGTGTTCTCGCGCGTACTGCGCCCAGACGAGGTATTGGCTCATTGACGCCCCGGATATTCCAAAGCTATATGCGTCGCCCTTGGCGCCAACAGCTGCCCCAAGAAGTCCTTGCAATGTTTCAGCATGCGGCAACATCAACGCTTCGACATAGCTGTCGCCTATGATCGCGGTAGTTGTGCGTTTGTTGTCGATCCGATAATCGTGGTCGTGGACGAAGCCGTCATTATTGACGTGATTTTGGTTTGATCGCGCCATCGACCAACCGACGGAGTAGGTGAGGGGTCGATTCGGTTCCATGCGCGCTACAGGAAAGTCCTTGGTCACCGGTTGAAGGAAAACGCCAACAAAAACTGGCAAAAACCTAAGAGTTATCTCCATCGCTAGCAAACCAGCACTGATGCCAATTACGACTGCACTCAAGGCCATAGTGGATTGTCTCAGCACTTTACCGCCGATTCGGTCACAGTATCCCGCGCGTCCTTACTTTTGTCTGGTGATGCACCGACGAGATAAAGAGCGGAAACAAGCCATAGGCCCGAAAGCCACCAGCTTTGCCATGCCCCGTAGCTGAAGTTTGCAATGACGAGTGCGGAGAGACAGAGTGCCAGGCCCGCTGGATGACGGTGATGAGTCGCCGCGCGCACTAGATAGATCACGAATCCACACGAAATCAGTGCGCCGAGCAAGCCTAGTTCGAGCCAAATTTGCAGAGGTGTATTGTGAGGGTGCAGCGGTAGATGGACCGCTGTACCACGACCAAGCCACCCTACAACATTGTTACTGAGGTCGCTTCGTATAAATCCCAAATCCTCTGCCTTGATCGACTCTGTACCACCAGGTATTTTTCGCGATGCATCGAGTCCCCAACCGAAAATCGGATGTTCGAGTGTTCGTGTCGCGGTGTAGCCAAATATGTGCAATCTGTGGGCGAAAGCGACTGCCCATCGCGATTGAGAGAACTCAGATTCTGCCGCAATGAGTGGCCTATAGTAGCCGGGTTGATCAAACTTGCGGGCGAGCGTCGGTCCGAGAAGAAACACAATAGCGATCAGGGCGAAGACGACCTTGTTGAAGTGGGATCGAAATCGCCAGGCAGCAAACAGTGTGATCAAGCCAATAAGCATCGCGACTTTTGCTGCAAATCCCGGGGTTTGGAACAAAATACCAGCAACGATAACCACCGCGCCTGTTGCCAAGACAGGGCGGGTATGCAGCTCAGGTTGAGCAATAAGAGCCCAAACGATAAGGGTGAGCAAACTCACTGTTCGACCATAGTCTGCGCGGTCTTCGTGAAGAATATTAAGTTGAATTACGCCATCACCCAAAACGTCGACATACATCAGGATTACAGCAAAAACTGCTCCAGAAAATGCGAAGCGTGCGATGAAGCGGCGTTGCTCTGATGTGAGGGTGCCGACAATTCCGCACAGCACGAGACCGGCAGCAGAAAGTAAGAATAAGCGCAGTGCGAGGCGAAGCGACGAGATCGGATCGATTGCCCAAATTGCACTTAATATTCCGTAAAGAATAAAGAAGCCCACAGTCGCCGCTAGCGCCATGTTTATGTCGGGCATACGGCGTTCAGCCCATAGCCAGGCGACAAAGGTCAGAGCGGCGGCAATCGCAAGAAATCCAGATGTCTGAACCGGTGCGAAGACGAACACGGTAGGCAAAAGCAGAAAGATAACGTTCAACACATGAAAATGAGTCACTTGCATGCAATTCTCGGTTTAGATTGCGATCATGTGTTGTTGCGCCTGTCGCGCCCCAACTGTCAACGTCATATCCTAGGTGACCTGTCGATCGGCGGTCAGTCACGACGAAGACACTGGGTTGATTGACATGATAAGAGATGCCCTAGGTGTACTGCCACCGCACGTGCAAAGGAGCCGCTCGCGAGGATGACGGAATTGCAGACGACTCTGGGCCTATCGATCCCGGCAATCACTCAGGGTGCCGAATTGAATCAGTCTGTCAAAGTGATGCACGTCATCACGGATCTCGATGTTGGTGGGGCCGAACGTATGATGTCGTCTTATCTGATGTCACACCGAGACCCCGCACCAAAATCGATCGTCGTCAGCTTACTTCCCGGCGGCTATTTTTCCGATCATCTGCGGCGCGCCGGCGTACGCGTTATCAACCTTAATATGCGCCGAAATACACCGAGCGTTCGTTCCGTATTTCGTCTGGCAATGCTGATCGCCCACGAAAAACCTGACGTGGTTCAGGGTTGGATGTATCACGCGGATCTCCTTACATCGCTAGCGCTTTTACTCTCAGGTCGCGTTGGACGTACTCGATTTTACTGGGGCGTTCGTTGTTCCGATATGGACACAAGCAAATATGGTTTTGCACTGCGCCTCGCAATCTGGGCCTGTACCTGGCTCTCCTGGTTGCCTGATGCTGTTATTGCTAACTCATTCGCTGGGCGCCGCGTTCACCGTGAGCTGGGATATCGAGCGCGGCGCTTCCTCGTTATTCCGAACGGTGTTGAAACAGACAGATTCAAGCCCGATAAGGAGGCTCGCCAAAAGGTTCGTGTCGAACTCGGGATTGCGGACGATATGTTTGTCCTGGCCATGATCGCTCGGGTGGACCCCATGAAGGATCATGCGACTTTCCTGGATGCCTTGGACAAATTGCCAGGAGTAACTGCCATTTTGGCCGGCAAGGGTACGCAAAATTTGGAGGGTAGGGCCAACCTTCATTGCCTAGGCGTTCGAGACAATGTTGAACAGATCTACGCGGCCTGTGATGTTGTCGTGTTGAGTTCTGCATTTGGCGAAGGTTTCCCAAATGTACTCGTAGAAGGCATGGCGTGCGGCTTGGCGCCGGTCGCTACCGATGTCGGCGATTGTGCGGAGATCATGGGTGGAATCGGCAAAATTGTTCCACCTGGAGATTCCGATGCACTCGCGGATGCAGTTCGAGGCATCCTGGCGGAAGGCAAGGACGCGGTCGCGGCGCTTGGGCAACAATCAAGGCAGCGCATCGTCGAACAATTCTCCCTTGGTCGAGCGACTGAGGCGTTCGATCGGATCTATTTTAAAAGTGATTTGGCTGATTTAGACGCAGATCCCGAGACCGCGCGGCAGCCATTCTTAGCGTTAACGAGTGCGGTCGTCTCGCGGCTCTCGACTTTTGCGGCATTGATTGCTGCAGCTAGATTTCTCAATCCCGACGATTTTGGAGCGTTTGCGGTGTTGATGGCAATTGTTGGTGTTATCAACGCCTTTGTTTCCGGTGGCGGGGATATGTGGCTGAATAGCTTTACTGCGAGCGTTTCCGGTAAGGCTCGGCAAGCGCCGCGCGTCTCACATTATTATTTGGGAATTTGCGCTGCAATCGCATGTCTAACATTTGCGCTGTTAGGGACAGCAATCCTTGCAAATCGGTTAGGAGTTTTTAGCCTCGGACCGCTGGCGGGCTATCAGGCCGCGATCATCGTTGCAGTTGCCGGTGCGTCGGCAGCGGGGTTGTTTGAGGCGCAATTGGCTGTCCTCCGAGCGGGTGGTCGAGTGGCGGCGTTCTTTTGGTTACGCGACCTAATTACGCCAGTTTTTGTCCTTGGGCTTATTCTTGTTGTTCATCCGTCTAGTCCACTTGGCATGATGAGCGTCTATATGTTTGTGTGGATTGCGGTGTTTCTAGGCGTATTTGGCTATATTCTTGCCAGCCGTTATGTAATGCCAAAGGTGGCTAATGTAACTCGCATAAAGCCGCAACGTTGGTTGAGGTTGGTTCGTCACACAGCTGGGCTGGTCTACGGAAATCTCGGCTCTCGTTTTTCGATCTACATTGATGTGCTTGTCCTGACTTATGCGGCTAACCTTGCGCAAGTTGGTGAGTATCGCGCGGCAGCACAATTTGCCGTCGGTTTTATGGTCGTCCAACATTTTGTCTTTCTCGGACTTCCGTGGCAAATGCGACGCGCTACTCAGGCCGGCCGGCCAGGCCCCGGATACGCCTGGGTTCTCTACCAACAGCGACTGCTCCTCCTGCTTTCTGCTGTTGCTGTTATTGCGTTATGGTTTCTCGCGGAGCCGATTTTAGCGCTTCTTGGACCGCGGTTTGTGGCTGTGGCGCCTTTGTTCCAACTATTCGTGCTTATTCGGTTCGTTGACCTGCTCTGGGGGCCAAATCATGAGTTGTTGGTGTCGAACGGATGGACGATCAATGATGCTCACGCCAATATGATGGCGCTTGCGGCATGGGGATTGGCGTTTGGGGCGGCTAACACAGCGAATGTGCCGCCCTTGATCTCTGCAGTTGTCGCCACTGCAATAGCCTCGCTCGTCGCACAGATTGGGCGTTATCAAATGTTACGGCGGGCCGATCTGATTCCAATGATGGGGCATCCGTTCGGACCGGCGTTACCGATCATATGTAGTTGTGCAGTCATACTTCTCGCAATTTCGTCGATTTAGTTGGGCACGAGACACCGGGACTGATGCTGCTATCATTTGATAGGATCGTATTGGGCCTGAATGAATCCAGCCGTAGCGATGATTTCTTCTTTTCTTTGGTTCGCTGACTACAAGTGTCGCCCACAGTTCATTCAACTGACGGTTTAGACAAGCCGGTTTTTAGGATGGTCGGCGAGCCTCAATGCCAATGCGACGAGTTTGCCTTGTATCTCGGAAGAGCAAGTCAAGGTACCAAGTCCGCTCACTCTCTTGTCGGATCGTCTCCTTTGGCGAAAGCCGTGTTGTGGCTGCACCAAAGAGATCAAGCATAGTGCTGGCAATCAGATTGCTCCGTAAAATTCTATTCAACGATACGTCGCGTGCGACGGCTATTATTCGGCATGCCTTCCAATATCGACATTCTACAGGAATATCGATCGTTAATCCTTGAGATTAGAAATTGCCGTTGATTGAAGTCACAATTCTCGTACTACAGTGTCCGCTGCACGTTGATCTGATCAACTGCGAAAACGCGGCGCCAATCACCGTGCCGGATTACCAACTCCGAAACTTCAGCTGGTACCCGGCAATGTAGTGCACCGATCTGTGATACGCATGCGCCTGGCGGCGTTGAAACGACCGACGGCGGCGTCTCAGTACGGTCGGTCAACTGGAATGTAATTTCAACATTTGCGTCATCAGGCTTCCCTAGTAATTTGAGCCGCGTATGTTTGCGCGAACCAAGTCGCGGCTCAAGAAAACTGCCAATTGGCCCCATCTCACCGTCGACAAGCGCAGGGATGACATCGTCGTTGCTATTGTTTTTTTTGCCGATTGTTGTCGGTAGTTGGGAGACTTTGACCTCAAGTGGCATGGCAACTTCGGAACCAGATTGCGCTGTAACGGATGAGCTTAGCCCGCTGTAGTAGAATTTTGCGGAAGCGGCCACCTTGTCTTCAGCGCGCAAGTCATCCTGTGTTAATTCTGTATAATTCTTCTTGATCGTTTCAAAGTCAGCCAAAGTTCCATCAGGTTGGCGGAATACAACACCAAGATAGGGGTCGACCAAAACCCAACGGTCGTTGATCCTGATCTCGGCAATAGAATGCACAAATGCGAGAGCGAAAATATCAGTCTGTCGTGCCTCTATGCCTTCGCGTGATGCCATGTATACAAGTGCTCGAACCATGCTATCGCAATCTCGAGCGCGTGTGATCGTTTCAAGAATACCTGTTGGCAATCTGCTGGCGCCAGGCAGGCGCCGCGAATAGAGAATACCGTAATATGCGGAGCCAGGTGGGCGGTTGTCGTAGGTGCGTGCAATGAACCGTGCGATGCTGAGAATGCGCTCTTAATCGTTTTGCGCGCTTTCGACTCCAGGAATACGCAAATTGAGGAGAACCACAACGGCAACCCCCGCAACCACGAGTAGGACAAGCGTCATTAGACCAGCAAGTTTCAGTGCATGACGTCGCATCGTCAATTTCCCTGTCTGAAATACCGCAATAGCTTCTGCAATTTGGCGCCTCCACGCAGAATTAAGTGCGATTGGTCTGACGCAGATTTCCTTTTCGCCAACGAACCGACATTATGCTCATCATGACTAACGGTGATAATACCATCACGAATCAATCTCCGTCCGAGATATCACGAATTCAAGATCACAGGTGGCCCTCCTCGCTTTATCGTGATCCGGTACAATTTTGGTCACTCGTGATCCTCAGCACAGCTGTGTATGGCATCGTTCCACTGGGAGAGACCGGCCGCGCAATTAATCTCAGTCTATTCGATTTCATCGTTGTCTTGCTGTTTGCGATTGCTCTGCGTGACCGGGCCGTCCGGCTAGACCGATTCGTTGGATTGGCAACGCTGGGTGCGGTTGCCCTCATTCTCATACATTCTGCGATATTTCTTTTAAGCGAAGAAAGTATAGAGCTAGCGGGATTGGCGCGGGAAACCATGAAGTCGGCGGCATATTTTGTCGAAGTCCTACTGCTGAGCATGCTGGTAAAGGCAGGCGGGTCCCGATTGCCTAATTTTCGAGTTTTGGGATTGCTGTTCGCGTTACTCACGTTCCAAGCTCTGGCGCTCCATTTTCGTGAGTTGTATGCACCAGGGTCATGGTTTCTTCCGCGTAATCAGCATTTGGCGACCCTATCGGGGATCGTCGTCCTAGCTGCCGTAATATATGCGGTTGGAAATATGCCTCGACGTTATCTGATCTCTGGACTTGTCACACTTATTTCAGTTGCGTTTATACTTCTCAATAAGACCTATCTATCGGTCGCTGTGGCCATCCTGGCGCTTCTGCCCTACTTGAAATCAACGAATCGAGGGCAGCCAGATGCCAGAATTGTATCGTTCCTGGCCTTCGTGCTTTTCGTCGTTTTCGCCATGTTGTTCGGGTCCGGGGATGCTCTTCGCGACATCCCCTTACTTGATCGCCTCGATACGATCTTTGAGTCGCTTGGATTCCGTTTTCAGCTCTGGGGTGTAGCGGGCAACGCAGCGGTGGGTAGTTTCCCCATCGGCATCGGTCTCGGTCAGTTCGCGTCATATCTTACAGCCGAGCCCACACTCGATTCTCAGGCTCTTCGGTTCGTCCATAATACGCCGCTTGCTCTGGTCGTCGAAATGGGACTTGCCGGCATTATTGTTGGCGGCCTGGTGGTTGCGCTGATTGTTCGCGCTACACGCGGGTTGCCGATTACCGTTTCCATTGCAATATGGGTTTATTTAGGCCTGCCGATGCTTCTGCATGATGCACTTGGCTTGCGGATGGCCGTGTTGGTGTTGGCGACCGGGTTGGCTGGCGCGCTGCGGTGGGATCGGCGGCGATGAAGTCTGCGCTGTTTTTAGTTTAGCAGAGGTGGCAGTGAGGTCTCTTGGCCGCTTCTGACGCCGCTAGACGTGATACTGAACCAATGAGCGGAGTCGCGCACCCGCCTTGAGAAAGTGCGGATATTTCTTCATTCACGGTCTGCAAAGAATGCTGTAGCGCAATTGGCGCATTGTGAAGTGCGCCTCTCGCGAGATGCTGCACAATGGTGTTGGCAAATACTCAGGTTCGTCGATCTTGAAACATTAGCAAAGCTCGCAATCTTACAATCGTCCACGCTACACCAAGCAGGATTACAATAGGCACGATAGGAAGCTGATAACGCGGCGAACTGATCAAAGCAGAATGGACTGCGGTCAGATAAACGATGCACAAAACGAGTGGCAATGTCTCGCGCCAACGGTTTCGGAACCCGAAGATAAAGAATCCCATAAAGGCAAGAGTGAACGGATGGATGAAAAGATAGACGATTGGACTAGAGGCGCGTTCAACATGCCAAAAACGGAGAAACCGCAGAGCACTCAATTCAAAAAATCTCCCTGGATTTTGGAAGATGAACTGGACAGCGGCACGTTTCATGGCCGTATTTTGTTTCAAGGGGTCGGCGATTGTAAGAATTGGGTCGCTCCCTAAGAGATCAACGATACCCTCGCCGGTCTGTGTATGGGGATTGTTCCCGGAATAAAAGACATAGCCATCGCCGAGATTCAGCCGCACGAAACTATCGTATTTATTGAAATTGTGAGCCCACCAAGGGGCCATTAGTACTATGTAGCAAACTGCGTAAATGCCGACCTTACGCAAACTTTGTTTCCAATCCATTCGATGCGTGACGACGGCGAATATGAAAATGAGGAGGGGTGCGAGAAGATCAAACGACGGGCGGATCAAAATTGAAACGACGAGAAGAATACTGCCTGCAAGAAATTTTTGTTTGTAAACTAGTACTAACGCGGCGAGGAAAAAGAACGTGAAGCTGGGCTCTGTAAGACCACTGGCGGCAGTCAAAATTAGATTAGGATGGAGTGCAACACCGATGCCGCACAACACTGCAGCAAGTCGATCGTTAAACAAGAATCCCGCAAGCCACCAAACCAAAACTGATGTGAGGGCCGAGAGACCTATATCGAGGAGAATAACACCTGTGTCACCGCCAAATAGTTGAGTCAATACGGCATAACCTGGCATCAGATGTGGATCCGATATTAATCCGGTCGCAAATAATTCTGCACCATGCTCCCGATAGTCGTCGAAGTCAGTTGTGGAGAGAGCCCAATCATTCCACCAAACAAAGCAACGCGGAATCGCGGCAACCGCAAAAATCAACGATGGTTCAATCGTGTTCGATGGTAATGATTTAAGCCAGGATTGGCTGCTTGCAGGCCCAATTCTTTGCGAACCGTCTTCCATCTTCGTGTCCTGCAACGTTGCTTGATTTGCCAGTGTCCGTCGGTGAATTATAGCGCCCATCGGAGTTCTGACAATACGAAGAGGCATATGCTCCGCACGGGACATCCTGCTACGTCAGTGGAAAGACGGTTGTAAGTGCTGTGACAGCGCGCTTAGTCTAATATTATGCGGATCGGTTAACATTCGGATGAGCACGGCGTAATGCCAGTAAAGATTTCAGTCGTTATCCCCTGCTATCGCGTTGCGTCGCAGATTCTCGACGTTCTCGGAAAAATAGGTCCGGATGTCGATGCTATTTATGTTGTTGATGATGCTTGTCCACAAGACACCGCAAATCTCGTGCAGGAGAAATGCGAGGATGCACGTGTGATCGTCCTGTCACACGAGGTGAATCTGGGTGTTGGTGGCGCGACGATTACAGGCTATCGGCGGGCTATCGCCGACGGTGCCGATATCGTCGTCAAGCTTGACGGCGATGGGCAGATGGATCCAGCAAACATTGGTCAATTGACGCGGCCGATTCGTGACGGACTTGCTGATTATACGAAGGGCAACCGATTCTTTGACCCAGAGTTCGTGGTCTCGATGCCGAAGTTGCGGTTGTTCGGTAACGCAGTCCTTTCGCTCTTTGCTAAGTTATCGACTGGATACTGGGATTTGTTCGATCCGAATAACGGGTTTACGGCAATAAGTGTGCGGGTCTTGGAGCGGCTTCCTCTCGACAAGATCAGTGACAGCTATTTCTTCGAGAGCGACATGCTGTTCCGTCTGAACTCTTACCGCGCAGTTGCTGTGGATGTTCCAATGCAGGCAATTTATGGCGCAGAGAAGAGCGGTATTTCCGTTCCTAGTGCTGCCGTGGAATTTTTCATCAAGCACTGGATAAACACGATCAAACGGATTTTTTACAACTACTACTTGCGTGACTTTTCTATCGCATCGTTGGAATTAATTCTTGGCCTCGCGTTGCTTCTGTTTGGTGCTATCACCGGGGCACTGTTCTGGTGGGCGAGCATCTCGACTGGCGTCGTGGCGACAGCAGGCGGGGTCATGCTTGCCGCCTTGCCAGTAATCGTTGGCATCTTCCTGCTGCTCTCGTTTCTAAATTATGATATTCGGAATGTTCCTCGGACGCCTTTGCTTCGTCTACTCTAGACGATGTAATCTGATCGCTCGGTCATCTTCAGAAGGCATTTGGGTTGTCGGTGACTAATTTGGCTGAGTTTCAATTTCTGTGTATTCGATTGTTGAAAAACTTACGTCGAACGACGTCTCTCTATCGACTGCAATTTTTCCTTAATCACGCGCCTTACGACCTCCGGTTCGTTAGTTATAGTGCGTCACAAAAATTCACTCGGGTAACCAGTTTGATAAGACGTATAGCAATACTGTATTTGGTCGCCATTGTTTTTGCGGCGTGGGGTTTTGCAATGGGCCGTTTTGAGGTGTTCCCATTTCGCCTTATCAACCCTTTCTACGACGAGTTAACGAAGTTTGTGAGGGCTTACGCCGACGAGAATGCCATTCAGTTTGTATCCAACCGAGTTTGTTCAACATCTAGCTTCGACTCCCGCTAAGTCGCTTCGCTTGCAAAAGATTCGGCCATTAGTTTCCGTAAGATGTTCGGTTGATTGCGAAGAAATTGTTCGACTTGATCAAGGTCATCTTGCCCGATGATACCATGGGCGATTGCCTCGCGCCTGTAGTGGGTAATTGTCGTGTCGAGCCACTGCGGCGTCAGCTTAGTATCAAAGAGATTTGTAACGAACTCCGAAAATCTTACGCGGAATGCTGGATCTTCTCGGAGCTTACGCCACAGCGCTGGCCGCAAGACCGGCGGCGCCGGTGGGCCATATCCCAGATGTTCAAAATAATCTGGCGTGATTTCAGCGCGAAAACTGTCCTCCATGTCCCAATTGACAAAGAACCATCGGTTCGTCGGTTTGCGATCATCTTTTACGATTCCACCTTGGAATGCATCGCCCGTACCGCATATTAGAAAAGCTGCGTACTGGCGCATTAGATTTTCTATATCGATTGCGGCTTCGGCATCGCTCATTTGAAGTTGTTCTTGACGACCAAATCGTTCGGTTAGCACCTGCCATCGACTGCCATGACCAGCGCGTGTACCACCTTTCATGCGAAGGAAGGTAAAATCTCGATGGCCGAATCGAGTTTCAAGAAAATCAATACTTATATGCTCGATTAAAAGCCGCGTTCCTTGAGAAATGCCGTTGAGATAGAACGTCGACACCGCTGTATGAGGAGCGATGCCGCCAATTTTGCGGCTAATGTCAAAGGCAATCGGGTTGCGAAATGCCGGGTCGGTCTTGTTGATAATGAGCCGTCTAAGTGGCCCAGGTGCGCCGGGAATGACCGCAGCCATCTTCTCACTAGGTGCGCCATAGGCCTCACGAAAATACAGCCGAAAGCTGCTGGGACTTGTGTCGCCCGGAAACCCGCCGTGAATTCGAATACCCGCTCGTGCTTGCAGGACCAACCGTTGATCCCGATAGATGGAAAGGAGTCCGGGTCGTTCCCACGCCAAACCTTTTTCGATGTTATTTGGTATGAGCCCGAGCACTTGGTCGTTCAGGTCGTCTGAGTTGATCACCAGCGAGACAACCGTCCGGCCCGTCGATAAGGCCTTGCCTTTCAACGGGTCTTGGACTGGGAAGCTTGCATGCAACCGATTGCCGATCCTTTGTTTAGTCTTGTCAATCGAGGCCAACTGCAAAGGAAACAACCGGTTTAGCTGCTGTACCTGCGACAGATTTCGCGCAAACAATGCCTGATCGCTGATGGAGGAAGGCTGACTCTTTGTCGAATCGCCTGCGCGATCGGCATTCTGAAGATTGCTTCCGGGAATTAGTGCGCCGACTAGAAGGGTGATAGCAATTGCCGTTGCGGCGAATACGGATTGGTTAGTCGTCACAAAGTGGCGTCGCGGTTGAGAAATATATTGTAGTCGCTGAGCGCTGCATTGCTGACAAGCGACGCCTCGATTTCCGCGAGCTCACCGCGATTTATGCGATCAAAGCTAAAGGCGATCGTCGTCGCATCGCCAGTGCGTGTGATGCTGTGCAGCCGACTGTAGCGGAGTTTGTCGGCGACCATCGTCTTCACGGCGTCACCAGCCTCAGCGTAGCGGTCATTGTTGAAGCTGACAGAGAGATAACCTTCAGTGAGGGTGTCTTTAAGCACGCGAGGTCCATAGCGCAGAAACAGCAGCGCAGCGACGGCCGCCGCCAGCAAAATCATCATGAATTTGAAGTTGGCGGTTGCAATGGCAATCGATGACGCGATCACCAGCATGAGAAAGCCAATTTCCTCAGGTTCCTTAATCGGCGTCCGAAACCTCACGATCGACAGTGCGCCAAGCAACCCAAGAGATAGCGGTAGTGAAAATTGAATGCTGACGAAAAGCGTTGTGATGGCAATCCCCAACAAAGGGAACGCACGATTGATCTGGCTGCCCGTCGCCCGGTTTTGATAGAAGATCAAATAGAGCGCGGAGATAAAAAGTGAGGCTGCAAGCGACACCGCGAGCATGGCCAAAAAGCCGCGCCCGCCGATAACGGCGATTTCTGTGGCGCGAAAGCTCACCAACTGCTCAGTTATAGAGGCAAAGATGTCTTGCATTGATCGGTTCCAGGCTAGGCGGCTAAAGCGCCGGTGACGCTTCGATAACACATGAGGTACTTAGAAAACGAGGCTCTGCGCGCACCAAATCTAAGAAGTGTCTCAAAACCGTGCGGCAAACGGTCGAGTGGCCCCTTAAATTCGATGACTGGTGTGGCAACGGCGGTTGGCCTGCCAGGTTGGATCATTTGTGGATTCGAACGTCGCACACGGATGTTATTATCAAGGTTAATGCGTGTGCCTGTGCGTAAATCGAGGTAGCGCTGTCGTTGATAGGCAATGAGGACAGTTGGCACAATTGGCGAAGGCAGAGTAAAGCCACGTGACACTAGGTCCGACGGCAGAGACAATAGTTCTGTCGCGTTAAGGGCCGCTTCTTCCAGCCATTCAACATCAAGGGCGACTTCAACGCGCTGTTTATCACGCTGCGAGCCTATTTTTCGTTTGAGTTCAGCATATGCTCGGCGCGGAGCACGCGTTTTGCTCTCGCTCCTCGCGTTTTCTCTGGAATACCATCGAAGACGCAATTTTGATTTGAGATAGTCGCCATTGGCTTTCTCTCGGAGGTGGCGCCAGTCCGGTGTGTCGTAATAGATGCTCGACACTGTGTTTATGGGATGGGTGCCGTCAGGACGGCAACTCGCTCTCAGCCATGCCTCGATTGCCACCGTACTCTGCGGTGGAAACGTAAACTTGAGCTCGTAGTTGGAAATCTGAACGTCCCCAAAAGAATGCCGGCCGATTTGTCGCCGGAGCCATAAGAATGGCATTGGGCCGGGAGTGGTGCAATGCAGGAAAGTAGCTTCAATAACAAATCGCATCGCTTCGGCTCTTACTCAAGTTTGAGCGAGGCCTGGTGGCAGTAATCAGTAATATACACTGGACAAATCTCGTCACTTCCTATGGAACTCGTCACTAGTTTCTTTGGGATGAAAGGCATACAGGTCATGACCCATTCAGATCAGCACGGTGTAGAAATCAAGGCCGCTGGCCCAGATGCCGTCGGCAGTTATGATCGTGCTGTCACTGAATATCTCCGTATCGGTAACTCGACCCTGAAATTTCTCGAGGCAGCGCTCGAAACAGATCCCGATTTAGTCATGGCGCATTGTGCAACGGGGTACTTTCAGGCCTTCAACACACGATGGGGCGTGGCGGGCGGTATGCACGCAAGCCTTAAAGAGGCCGAACGCGCGCTAGAGACCCGAGGCGGAACGCCAAGTGAATTGCTTCATGTTGCGGCGTTGCGCGCGCTTTCCCGCGGCAATCTCAACGAAACAGTTAGGGTTTGGGAAGAAATCTTGGTCGAGCAGCCCCGTGATGTATTAGCGCTCAGGCTTGCTCATTCCTACTATTTCATTCTTGGGGATCAACTCAATTTACGGGATTCGATTTCGCGTACGCTATATGCTTGGGACGAGAGCGTGCCCAATTATGGATATGTCCTCGGCGCATATGCATTTGGGCTTCAGGAAACAGGTGATTATCTGGCTGGTGAGGCCACGGCAAAGCGTGCTGTCGAGTTGAAGCCGGACGATCTTTATGGCGCTCATGCTGCCACCCACGTCCACGACATGCAGACACGCTATCGAGAGGGCAAGGAGTGGGTGAAGGCATGCGAAAACAATTGGCGCGACTGCAATAGCTTCCTTAACCATGAATGGTGGCACTACACACTTTTTTGCGTCGAACTCGAGCAGTATGACGAATGCCTTGCCTATCTCGACAGCCATGTATTCGTCGAGGGGTCAGAGGAGTTTCGCGATACGTCCAGTATCTGCTCGGTGCTCTGGCGGCTCGATGATCTGGGTATCGACGTGGGCGATCGCTGGCAATCGCTAGCTGACATCGCAGAGCGGCATATAGACGACCACATCCTTGCCTACGCCGATATTTTCACAACTCTTGCGCTGACAGCTGGTGGAAGAGAGGAGGCGGCTCAACGGATGCTTGCGTCCATGCGGGGCATCAAAATCGACGATGACGTGACGACAACCCGCATTATCCATGAGATAGGCTTGCCGATCGCCGAGGCATTGATCGCTTACCGGGCTGGTGACTACGGGCGGGTTGTCGATCTGCTGATGCCGATCCGTTACGATACGCGCCGTATGGGGTATAGCCACGTGCAGCGCGATATTTTCGCGCTGACACTTATGCACGCGGCTGTGAAGAGTGGACGTTATGAACTCGCGCGCGCACTTCTTTCGGAGCGCACGGCGCTCAAACCGAACAGCACGATCAGCTGGAATCTGTACGCACGGGCGCTCGAAGGGCTCGGTGACAAGACGGGCACCGAAAAGGCTCGTGCCCAAGTGCAGGCGGTGCTTGCAGCGTAACCCGTCAATAATAAGCTCCACAAATAAAGGGGAATTATCATGGCACTAAGCGTACGCCGGGTTATTACTGGCCACGACTCAAACGGCAACGCCGTCGTCGATATTGATGAGGTTGTGACCAGTCGGGGCGGAAGCCGGCCCGGTATTTCATCGAAAGTGCTGTGGACCACGGACCGCTCGCCCGCCGACAACAATAGCGACGAGGATATGTCGCAGCGGCCGGTTAACGCCGCCGTGCCGAGCGGCTCAACGCTCCGCGTAATTGAGTATCTGCCGGAGGTTTCGCCGCGTAACCATCGCACGCGCACTGTCGATTATGCCATTGTAATTTCTGGAGAAATCGATATGCAGATGGATGATGCAAAGGTGCATCTCAAAGCAGGGGATGTGCTTGTGCAACGTGGCACTATTCACAACTGGGAGAATCGCGGCGCCGAGCCCTGTGTGATCGCCTTCGTGCTGATGGATGCGGAACCGGTCACTGCCGGTGGCAATGAACTCGAAATTGTCGGCTGATCTGGTGATTTGGTCGCTGGCGACGGAACTAGCCCGCCGCATTCATTAGCGGCCGCATCTTAAACAAGGAGTAATGTCATGGCGTTGAATGTTCGGCGTGTCGTAACTGGCCACGACTCAGATGGCAAAGCTATCGTCACAATTGATGAAGTCGTTAAAAATCAGATCGGCCGCGTGCCCGGCCTGTCCGCCAAAGTGCTCTGGACTACCGATCAATCGCCAGCTGACAACAATAGCGACGAGGACATGTCGCTACGCCAGGTTCATGCCGCTGTTCCAAACGGCTCGACACTCCGCATTATTGAGTATTTACCGGGAGTAGTGTCGCGTAGTTTTCGCTTGAAAACTATCGACTATGTATTTGTTATATCAGGAAAAATAGATATGAGAATGGACGATGCTTTGGTTCATCTCAATGTTGGTGATGTTGTCGTCGAGCGCGGTACAATCCATAACTGGGAGAACCACGGCACCGAGCCTTGCGTGCTCGCTTTCGTGCTGATTGACGCGAATCCGGTTGTCGCCGGCGGTAAGGAATTGGACGCTACCAGCTGACCAACAACGTTAACTCGTCACCGGAAAACAGCGTTGCCAGATCTGTGTCGGTGATTTGGACGTTTCACCAGCGTCACTTCCAGTGGCCAGTTGAATTGTATTTTCGTCCAATAGCCTCATCGCGACGAGCGCGCCGGCACCCGTTTCATTCTCTGGGACCGTATAGAGGAAGGAATGCCGGGCATAATCGCCGACAGTTGGTGTCCCGGCAGGGGTCACGATATCCGGGCTGTCGATTGAAAAATGGCGACCGGCGGTGAAACACCAGTTGCCGCCGATTGAGTCTGCGGACGCGGGCGTGATGGTAAGTAGTCCGGACACAGCGCACACCGTAAATATTAGGATCAAGGCTCGGTAGCGCATTGTTTTAACCCTCAAACCCTGATTTTGAAGTGGTGGCGGCATTCTATCCGGGATGATGCTCCGCTATCAATTCGCTCATATGTTAGCGTCGTCGATGACAAATGGTGCCAAAGGGCATAGATTCACATTATGAGCAGCGCTTGGGCAAAAGTAATTTCGCATGATGCGTTAAGAGCGAAGCGCAAGGCAATCGTGCGGCACAACGGCAAGCAAATCGTCCTGTTCGATACGCCTGATGGTGTCTTTGCCTGCAATAACCGCTGCCCCCATGAAGGTTATCCGCTGCGTGAAGGGTCTCTCGATGACCGCTGTATTCTGACGTGCAATTGGCATAATTGGAAATTCGACCTGAAAGACGGCGCCAATCTTTATGGCGGTGACCGCCTGCGCGTTTACCCGGTTGAATTACGTGACGGCGATGTTTGGCTGGATTTGACCGACGAACCGTTTAAGTCGCGTCACGACAAGATCATGAAAAACCTCCGCGAGGCATTCAACGATCATTCCTACGACCGGATTGCCCGTGAAATAGCACGCTTGCGGTTGGCAGGCGCCGATCCGATCGAAGCGGTCACAGCGGCACTCCAATGGTCCCATGACCGTTTTGAGTTTGGTTGGAGCCACGCATACGCCGGTGCTGCGGAATGGCTCACACTGTTTGACGAGCGCACTGGCGACCATGAGACACAACTTGTCTGCCTGATGGAGGTCGTCGGCCATATCGCCGAAGATACTCTCCGTCACGAGACGTTTCCTTTCTCGCTAGACGCTCGGAAATACGATGAAGACGCCTTCGTCCGTGCCGTCGATGACGAAGATGAAGCCACAGCCATCTCTCTTCTTCGCGGTGCGCTTGACGCAGGCATGGAGTTTACAAAGCTCGAGCGTGGGTTCGCCCGTGCGGCCCTCGCGCATTATGCGGATTTTGGACATTGCCTGATTTACGTAACAAAGGCCGCAAAGCTGACCGAGCGGTTGGGCCAAAGCGTTGCATGGCCAGTTTTGGCGCCCCTCGTGCGCTCACTCGTCTATTCCCGGCGTGAAGAACAAATCCCCGAGTTTCGCTCATATGGATCTGCGCTCAAAGCGTGGGGAAAGAGCACTGTCACCGATGTTCCCGATGCTGTTCAGTTCCGGGGCCTTAATGCGAAGCAGGCACTTGAACTTGCGGCGCAACATGGCGCGGCGGACCCGGTAACGCTCTATGCAACGTTGTTGACCGCAAGTGCCAACAACATGCTCGCCTACGATTTGAACTATCAGCAACACACGGACCGGTCGTTCCGGGACAACGTCGGCTGGCTCGATTTGACCCACGCGATCACCTTCGCAAACGCCGTTCGGCTGACATGCGCCAAATTTCCAGAATTATGGCCGCAAGGTCTCCTTCAAATGGCCTGCTTCAGTGGCCGTAACGCGCCCTACACGGACGCATCTCTCGATAGCGCGCGCTGGCAGGTCGGGGATATTGAGGCCTTTATCGATGGGGCAATCGAGACGTTGTTCGAGCACGGGCAAGCCGAGTACATCGTCTCCGTACATTTCTTAAAGACATTTCTGGCATCGCGTGAAGAGATTAGGTCCGGTGCTGTGGGCGAGGCGGCTCAACCCCTAGCAGCCGCCCTCAACCGGCTCATCAACTCGCCGCTCAAGCGTAAACACACCAGACGCACCGCCCACCAGGCAATGACTTTCGTGGCGCTGGACGGATGAAAGTCAGTTGCGATGGCGCGCTGGCGGCTGGGGATTGTTGGCGGGGTTGGTATCATGTTTGGACATTTGCGTGATCAGGTCTCCGCCGACCAAGGGCGTCAAGTCAGCTTCGAGCGCGTCCGCATTTACCTTGGCGTAGACTTCATTGCCACCGACATAAAGCGTGAAGGCTTTGATGTATTTTGCTTTCTTGAGCGGATCTTCAATTGTTTCCTTGGTCCACGCATAAAGCGGATACTTAGCAACGCCATGGGCCTCGGCTTCGGCGACATAGCCGGCAAACGCGTCATACTGGCACTTCAGCGATGCGCGATGTTTGCTCAGGATGTCCGCGAGCGACTTTAGTGCTGGGTTATCGGGATCTCTCCGCGCCATCTCCGCGGTATCCTCGGCCATGCTGATGCGAACCTGATACTCCCATTGATCGTTCATGGCTTACTTTCTCCGCCGTGCGATTTTGGTCTGCCTGTAGCTAGAAGTAGACAACATATGTTCCGATTTTAGCTTGGTAATAAAGCTAATGGTTACTGAGTAGTATACTGTGCGGATCCGTTGAATTAGGGCCGTGTGCCGAGAAATTTGTTGGCTGCGGACAATATCTTTGGCGAGTTTGTTTAATTCTCGGGGCATCGCTGATGTAACCACTGTGCGGAAACTGGCGCCTCTTCCGGAAACCGCTGACGGGTTGAGAACCATGGCCCTGACCCTTGGGTCGACGAATGATAATCTGTTTCTGGGTGAGCGGGCGACCGAGAAAAATGCAAAGACGCAAGATCTAAGCGACTGCCGGGTTCTGGCCTTTGCCACCCACGGTCTTGTCGCTGGCGACCTGAAGGGCGTGGCAGAACCAGCCTTGGTGCTGACGCCGCCTGCAGCGGGAACTGAAGATGATGACGGCCTGCTCACTGCGAGCGAGGTCGCGACACTCAAGTTGAACGCTGATCTGGTGGTACTTTCGGCCTGCAACACAGCCTCTGCTGACGGCACTCCTGGAGCCGATGCACTATCTGGTCTTGCGAAGGCCTTCTTCTATGCCGGCAGTCGCGCCCTCTTGGTATCGCACTGGCCAGTGGCATCCGACGCATCTGTGCAGCTAACGACGAAAATGCTTCAAGAGACTGCCAACGATAACAAGATCGGTCGTGCCGAAGCACTCAAGCGTTCCATGCTGTCTTTGATGAACTCACCAGATAAACCCCACTACGCCCACCCCATGTTCTGGGCACCATTCGTTGTTGTCGGTGAGGACGGCACAGCAGCCTTAAACTAGCCTCCAGAGCACCCGAAAGATCAACTGCTCTGTTGATAGCAGCCAGTGTGTCTAGTGGCGCTGCCTATTTTGTTTCAGCCCTATAGATTCCATTCCAGCTTTGGCCAGGCGGATCTTTACGCAAGGCTTCTATGCGGCTGATTAACATTCCGTAATAGCCATCCAAGCGCCCATCGAAGTTGCCTAGGCACTTGTTTTCTAATCGTTCCGCATCATTCCATTGTTGCTACCGATATTTTTGCATGTTGCGTGGCGGAGAAGTTTTTTTATCGAATAGAGTAATGGTGATTCGTGGTTAGTAAGAATTTACGAAAATGCCAAATAAATCTGACCGACGCATTGGTGACATACGCTAGATGAAGTACGAGGAGTTATTACCGTTTGTGTGTGACTGGTTTACTAGAATGAGACGGGTGTATCGAAACAGGTGAGAAATAGAAGGCCTAGATCAATAATGCTTTTTTGGTTCTTAATAATTTTGATATACAAATTCAGTTTGTAATTATTTACCCAAATCTATGAAAATTAGAAAATCTTGCCTCAAATTGGGGCGGAGCTCAGTGTTTAGATTGAATAATTGGAAATTAAATTAGCTATCAGTCACATATCACGTTCAATTCAAGTCGCGCATTCCAAACAATTACGCACTCCTTGCACCGTGCTGTCGCAGCCCTGCGTGCACGGTATGCAGGGTGTTTACGACATCCTTCTGCAAGTACTTTGAGTAGTTTGATTTTTCGTTGAGATTTATCGTTATCCATACTCAAGTACCCCCTTTATCAGAAACATACCTTCATTGAATTGGTAGTGCCGTTGTTGGCATTCAACTTTGCATTGTGTTGTAGAAAGTCCGTTATAATAAAAATACATCTAAATCATTGTTATTAAACAATAATATTATGAAATAATTGTTGCAAAGTCTAAATTTCTTCCTTAATTTCTTAATGCTTCTCTAGGTGAATGGCAAAGGTTTATACAAACTTAACCTTACTACTCCGTTGAGATTAGGTATCGGCAAAATGACACTGACGAAAGCGGTATTTGGCCCATCAAAGAACTTTGAGGTCTCTGCGACACTCGATGTTCTGGATGGAGGTACAGACACGGGGCCTCTATTTGTGCCAGGTGGAGACTTTCTATTAGGTGCCGCTTACGAACGGCTTGGGCCTGACCTCATTTTGTTTGACGATGCGAGATCTGTATTGGTTAAGGACTATTTTACCTTTGAGCGCCCTCCTGATCTTTATAATTCCGAGGGAACGGCAGTTATCGAAGGATCGCTCGCTTTACGTCTATCTGGGCCTAATGCCCCGGGTCAATTTGCTCAAACGGGTGCCCTGAAACTTGGACAATCGATAGGACAGGTCGACACAATTGAAGGTCGCGCATTCTTGACCCGCTTGGATGGACAGAATGTATTAGCTGAAAAAGGGATTAAAGTTTTTGAAGGTGACATTGTTGAAACCCAAAAAAATGCAAACATTGGTATAAAATTTGTAGACGAAACCAGATTTGCGTTAGGTGAATCTGGTCGGATGGTGATTGACACTATGATTTATGATCCCGGTGCGAGCACTGGGAATAGTTCGTTTAACATCGTTCAAGGCGTATTTTCTTTTGTTTCCGGGCAGGTGGCAAAATTTGGCGAAGACGCCATGACCGTGAAGACACCTGTGGCAACTATTGGCGTTCGTGGAACGACGGTGGTGGGTAAAGCTGCTGCGGAAGGTTCCTCCAATACAATTACCCTTTTACCAGATTCAGACGGTGGAATTGGTCAGATTACTGTCAGCAATGCTGCTGGCATTCAGCTTATGTCTACGCCTTTTCAGACGACAAAAGTTATAAGTGCTTTTGCAGCTCCTGCAGTGCCGACAATTTTGCCGGCTTCTCAAATCAAAAGTCTGTATGGGAATATTAGCAAGGCATTGTCCCCCGTTGGGGCGAGCTCTCAACAACAAAATAACGATAATAATGAAGAGGCAGAAGTTGCTTCTATAACTCCCACAGAAGACGAGGGGGAGAGTGCGCCTAGCGATGAGGAAGAGGCTTCACTCGACGAGGAGGGCGAAGGTTTACTCGACGAGGAGGGCGAAGGTTTACTCGACGAGGAGGGCGAAGGTTTACTCGACGAGGAGGGTGAAGGTTTACTCGACGAGGAGGGTAAAGATTCGCTCAGCAAAGACCGAGAGAGTTCGCTCGGGGAAGAGGGAGAAGGCTCGCTTGGTCGGGAGAGAGAGGGTCTGCTGGGTGAGGAGGGTGAAGGTTCGTTTGGCGAGGAGGGAGAGGATCTACTCGACGAGGGTGAGAAGCCACCAGGAGCACCCGACACGGATAAAAATATTGGAGGTGTTGAGGACCTTCCCCCAGGGGAGGAGGAGGACAACGGTCGTGACAGGTACGCTAACGCAAGCGATGCCTTCGACAACGCAAGAAAGGATGGGTTGTCAGAAAAAGAGGCGTTTGCACAAGCAGCATCTGCGTTTGGGGCGACAGACGAAGAAAAACAAGTTGCAGAGCAAACATATAAACAAGCTCTCTCAGAGGGGCTGTCAGAAAGGGAAGCCTTATTCCGTGCCGAAGACTCTATTCGAGATCAATTTGACACCAGAAGGGAAGGATTAGATGCCGAAGTAAATATAGCGGCAGCTGGACTTAAACAGGCAACCGCTGGAGGGTCCTCAATTGAGGACGCTATTAGAGAGCAACTTAGCGGAAGTATAACGCAAGACGATATTACGATTGTCCAAGATGCAGCGTATAGAAACTTAGATAATGCAGCCCATAGTGGCGATACCGAAGTATGGAAAGATGTGATAGGACCAGTAACAACCACGGATTCTGTTGGAAAACAAGCTTTCGCATTGGCTCTTCTGAATGGCAAATCTGTTGGCGATGCATTCGGCGCAGCGTGGAAGGCCAATCTAGATGCAGGGGCAAGGGGAGCTGATGGCCAGATAGATTACTTGGCAGCGCGTCCTGATCTTCAGGGGTTTGATCCTATTCGTCTTGCGTCAGCCAAAATCCGCGCGGCGAGCGATGAACTGAGGATTGAAAATGATTTAGCAGAAGGAACAATCAGGGACTTCACGGAAATATTATTTGGAACGTCCGGTAACGATACGCTTGAAGGAAAGGTCGGTTCGCGAGAAAATACGAGTTTCGTTTTTGAACAGGGTAGTACCCTTGGCGGAACAGACACAATCGATGGGTTCGGGGGGACCGATGATTTTACCCTTAAAAACCTTTCAGATATTTT
>CAVOAK010000012.1:0-33003 GCA_963693665.1 Alphaproteobacteria bacterium
CAGCCTGCCTGTCTCCGCCCCGAAACCCGGTCGCATCGCGCCCAATGCCCCTTCCGCGACGGTTGTTGAGGCGCGGTGTCCCGCATCCGCTAACGCGTGTCGCAGCGCGCCGACAATCAGGCCGCGCACCAAACCCGAATCCCGAAACCGCACTTCTGCCTTAGTCGGATGGACATTTATGTCGACGTAATCTGGATCGACATCGAGAAAGAGCGCGACGACCGGGTGGCGGTCGCGTGCAAGAAAATCCGCGTAGGCGCCGCGGACCGCTCCGATTAGGAGCTTGTCGCGAACTGGGCGGCCATTCACAAACAAATACTGCTTTGCTGCATTGGCGCGATTTAGGGTCGGCAGGCCAGCAAATCCAGAAAGTCTCATACCCTCTCGTTCGGCCTCAATTTGAAGTGCATTTTCTGAGAACTCGCGGCCCATTATCTGTCCGAGTCGCGCCAATTTTCCATCAATGAGGTCTGCGTCCACCGCGGGGAGGACAAGCCTGTCCCGCTTTCCATCGTTTACTGAAAACGCGACGTTGGGCGAAGCCATAGCGAGTCGCGTAACGGCTTCGATAACCTGCGACGTTTCCGTCCGTTCAACCCGCAGAAACTTGAGCCGCGCCGGTGTCGCAAAGAAAAGATCGCGCACTTCAACACAAGTACCAGACGGCAATGCGGCCGGCGTTGGTTCACCAACAACACCGCCGACGATTGACAGCTGCCACGCAGACTCAGCATCCCTAGTCCTACTGGTAATTGTCATCCGGCTAACCGCACCGATCGATGGCAACGCCTCACCGCGAAACCCAAGAGTGGATATCGCGTCGAGAGTCTCACCTGGCAATTTGGATGTCGCATGGCGCTCAATTGCCAACGACAACTCTTCACGATCCATTCCCTGACCGTCATCGGTCACTTTGATCAAGGATTTCCCGCCATCGCGCAATGAGACATCCACACGTCCAGCGCCCGCATCCAGACTGTTTTCCACGAGTTCTTTCACCGCCGCCGCCGGGCGTTCAATCACCTCACCGGCAGCAATGCGATTGACGAGTATCTCGGGAAGACGGCGGATCGTCATCAACCTTCTCCTTTTAGCTCGGTCATATGTTTGCGAACCAAAGCCTTGCCTTCTTCGACGGCGGGTTGGTCAAACGGATCGACTCCAATCAGACGCGACGTGGCAACGGTTTCCAGCATGAAATGCATCATGAGCGCCCCAAGTGCTACCTCGTCTATATGGTCAATGCGGATAGTACGAACAGGCCGGTCGTGACGTGCCAAAGTTTCCACCAAGGTCATGCCGCTGACATCCATGAGGTCACCGAGGTCATGTCCAGCGAGATAGGATATCCGCGGGTCACTCGCGAGCGAAGGATCGACGCGTGGCCCTTCACCAACCATCGGTCCAAGGAGCACTGTGATGAATTTATCGGCAGGACCGTCGAGATAGAGTTGTAATTGACTGTGCTGATCAACGGTACCCAGCGCTGATATAGGTGTTGTCCCCTCACCACCCTTTCCCAAACTCTCCGCCCAAAGCTGTCGGTACCAGCGTGAAAAGTCTTCCAACCGGTCGACATACGGCATCATCACAGTACTCACAACACCAAACCGGCGCTGAAGCGCGACGGAGATCGCCGCGCCAATGGCCGGAGCGTTTTCTTCAGGCCGACCGGCATCGAGCGCCGCATCTCGAGCAGTTGTAGCGCCTTCAATCACCGCGACGGGATCCAGACCAGCAATCATCGCTGGCAGGAGGCCAACCAAGGAAAGTGCTGAGTAGCGGCCTCCGAGGTCCGGATTGTGATCCAACGTGCGAATTCTGAATCGTTCCGCCAGCGCCCGCAGGGGGCTGTCACCCGGGCCGGTGATCATGGTCATGTGTTCGCGGATGCGGTCCTCGCCAAGTGTCGTCCGAAACTGATCGAGCGTCACCAACACCTGCGCCAACGTCTCTGCAGTTTCACCGGATTTAGAAATCACGAGAAAGCCAGTCTTCAAAAAATCAATTCGCCTGAAAAGCGTTGCAATCGTATGCGGATCGATATTCTCGACAAAATGAAGCCGAGGGCTGTTGCAATCTGCCAATGCACAAAGCACTCGGCCGCCAAGAGACGATCCGCCTGCACCGAACACAACCACGTCTTCAAAGTCCTCTCGGTGCTGCTGCGCTAAATCATTTGCAGCATGGAGGTCTGTTTTCTGAGACGAAAGGTCGAGGAACGCAATGCGGTCACGAAGTACCGCTACTTCCCTGGACGCCGTTTCCAGCAAATTCGCATATGTTTCTTGCAGCGCGGATCCACCGGCGGCAGGAAAACAGTTTTCAATCGATTGGTGATAGATCATTGGCGTGGGACAATTCTGACCCAGCACCTGGTCGCGCGCAACCTTACGCAGCGACATTTGGCCGTTTCAGCATCAATCTTTTAAATCGGGCGGCTCCGCTGTCGGCTCTATGCCTTCCGGCATACCAACGACAACCACGGTAAACTTGTTCGGGTCGAGTACCTGCTGTGCAACGCGGTTAACATCGTCAAGTTGCACCGCTTCGATGAAATCGTTTCGACAATCCAAATAGTCGACCCCCAAATCGCTGTATTGCATACCAACGAGCTGACGCGCTATTCGGCTCGTATTATCGAAGCTGAGTGGCCAAGAGCCAGTCAGATAACGCTTCGCATTATCAAGTTCCTCACGCGTTATGCCATTGTCGCGCATGCGCGCCCATTCGGCGCGAATGACCTGGAGTGACTCGCCCGCGCGTGCGTTGACGGTCGACACACCGCCAGCGATCAAAGCACCTGCTTCCATCAGGTTCATATAGCTGTAGACCGAGTACGCGAGGCCTCGCTTCTCGCGCACTTCCTCGTAAAGGCGCGACGAAAACCCACCACCGCCCAAAATATAGTTCATGACGTAAGCAATGTAGTAATCAGCATCATCCCGCGCCAGCCCTGGCTGGCTGAAGGTAATTACCGATTGCGGGACATTTTGCTCGATTACGAATGTCTGTCCGCTTGATACAGTGTTTGCCTTCTGCAATTGCGGCGATGCCGCTCTATCGGGCAAGTTGCCGAACACAGTATCCAACATTGTCGCAAGTTCCGCTGCCGAGATATCACCAACCACGCCAACGATTAACGTATCCTTTGCAATTCGCCGCTCGACAAACGTACGAATGTCATCGACCGTGATTGCCGAGACTGAGCTATTTGTCCCCCTCAAGGGACGCCCATAAGGATGATCGGCAAATACAGCGCGCCAAAGCGTTTGGCTGGCAATCCGGTCAGGGTCTTTGGAACGGCGTCGAATCGAGGTCAAGACTTGCTGCCGTATTCTCTCGACTGGTTCCGCATCGAAGCGAGGCTGCGATAGAGCGAGTCGAAGCAGATCTAGAGCCTCGTCGCGGTGGCGATTGAGTGTTTTAAAGCTGCCGCGAAATGTATCTAGGCCTGCCGAAAAGCGAAGCGATATAGACAAGTCACTAAGTCGGCCTTGAAACGTTTGACTATCTATATCGCCTGCGCCCTCATCGAGAAGACCCGAAACCAAATTCGCAAGACCGTCTTTACCCTTGGGGTCGAGCGCAGCACCGCCACGAAAGGAAAATTCGATCGACGTCAGAGGAATTGAATGATCCTCGACCAGCCAAGCCACGATGCCCCCTGGACTCGTCACCTGCTGCACCGTTACCGCCTTCGCAGGAGCGAATCCGAACATCAAAACACCAACAAAAGCCACGATAAGGCCTACCAAGCGCAAAATCGGGTTTTGGCTATGCCATCTCATTTCGCTCGTCCTCACGATTTCTGTGCAGGCAGAAGTAGAGTGGTCACAGTTGGCCGGTCTTCAAACACAGCGCGCGCCGCATCTTCGACCGCCGTTGCGGTTACAGCCCCAATATGTTCAGGCCAGGATTCGACGTCGTCCACGCTCCGTCCAATAACAAGAGCACCACCGAGAGTACGTGCCGGTGCAAGGTTCGAATCCCGTGCGAAAATCGCATTGGCTTGCAGCCGTGCGATGGCGCGAGCGACTTCATCTTCAGTAACGCCGTTTTTCAGGAGTCGAGCAATCTCTGCCGACACAGCCACCTCGACAGCTGCAATTCCATCCACGGACCGCGGTGTCGCAGAAAATCCAAATGCTGTTGGACCGCGAGAACTGGGCGAGTACCAAGCGCCGGTGGATACCGCGACTTGTTGCTCGACAACGAGCGATTTATATAACCGGCTCGTTGCGCCACCACTCAAAATCGCCTCCAACACTTGAAGTGCATAGACGTGTTGAGTGTCTCCGTAGGCATAACTCGGCGTCAAATAGCGCAATGTCCACGATGGCTGCTGTACTTGCGGATGCTTAAGTTCAACCCGACGGTCGGTCCTTTGTGGCGGCTCACGCCATTCCTGCCGCACTGGAAGCGGCCGTGCCGGAATTACGCCGTAGTATTTTTCTGCGAGCGTTCGTGCATCCGCCACCGTTATATCGCCGGACATCACAACAATCGCATTATTCGGCGCGTACCATTTGTCGTAAAAATCAACTATCTGCTCGTGTGTGAGTGCGCGAATTTCGTGTTCCCAACCGATAACCGGCTTCCGGTATGGATGATTGAGATAAAGCGCGGCCTGCGCTTCCTCGCGCAACTGCGAACTCGGCTTGTTTTCAACGCGGCTACGGCGTTCCTCAAGCACAACCTGACGCTCGGGTTCAATGACTTCGCCGGTTAATACAAGATTTGTCATGCGATCGGCTTCGATCCGCATTACAACCTCCAGCCGATCCCGAGCGATCGACTGAAAATACGACGTTGCATCAGGTGTCGTAAAAGCGTTCTCACGCCCGCCATTGCGCGCAACAATGGCCGAGAACTCGCCGGGAGCCGTGGTTTTAGTGCCTTTGAACATCAAATGTTCAAGAAAATGTGCTATGCCGGATTGCCCGGCAGGCTCGTCTATCGCGCCGACACGGTAGTAGATCATGTGCGTAACGATTGGCACGCGGTGATTTGAAACCACAACTACCTGCAGACCATTCGCCAACGAAAATGATTTGCCATTAAAAACCGTCGCAGTTGCGGGCGACACCTGCGCAAGGAAGGCAAAAATTACTACCAACCCCGCACCAGCAAACCCAGGGCGTAGCCAATTAGACGTCATATCGCACCTGTAGCGCTCGTTCAAAAAACGAAAATGGCTGATCGCAACCACCCAAGAAACCAATCTTAGAAATGGCATTGCCTATTGCCGTCTGCAACAGGTCGCTTCGCTCTTCACGGCAACCAGTTGAGGCACACCCAGCTTCCGTCAGAAAAGCCCCGTCTTCTTTCTTTTTATCAAGGGCGTGTCGCCTTCTGTGACAGACTTTCCAAGCGCTGCATTCTCCTGCAGCCGTTTCGCTTCGAGTTTTGGATCGACGATCACTCCTGGCAGCGGTTTCGTACGCCAAAAAATTAGTTTCTCGACGAATTGGCCATCTTCCTGCGCGAGTACGGCGCTTTCTTGATTGACTAGATCACGGATATTCTCATTAGCAGCGAGCGCGTTCGACTGGGTCAAGAGAGCGACTTCGGCAACGGAGCGGTTGTCAGTCGCAACAACACCCGGCGTCGCTGAACTTCCTTGTGTCCTTGCAAACAATGTTTGCTCAGCCCGTTGTCGTGGCGCTTGTACTTGTTCACGTGAGCTGCCCGAACTTGGCGGGCGAAGCGCATAGTCTGGCGGCAAACTGAGTGGCGCCCGTCTGACGACGGAAAATTCGTCAGGTGCCGACTTCCCCAGCCCTAGGATGTTTCCCGATTGCCCCCCACTGCATCCCGCAAGAAGCAGAGAGGCGCTCAGAGCGACTGCTGCCCATTTTAGTGTTGATCGAATGACACACCCTCCACGCTAATGGAATGATTTTAGCTGTCTGCTCTACGTCTTGCAAATAGACCGTCAATTAGGATCAGCAATACCCCAATCGTAATCGATGCATCGGCGACATTAAAAGCGGGCCAATGGAAACCACCAACATGCAGATCCAAAAAATCAAAAACGGCGCCATGGTGCAGACGATCAGCGACATTTCCAAGCGCACCGCCAATCACTAGCCCAATGGCACCAGCAAGGAGTCTGGCATCAATTCGTCTTAACCAAGCAACTAAAAACAGCGAAACAGCAACGGCAAACGCCGATAGCAATATCGGTGTCCACTCCGATTCAGAACTGAGAAGCCCAAAGCTCACCCCGCGGTTCCATACCACAACAAGATTGAAGATGGGCCACACTTCAATTGGATACGGTGGCACCATAATCCTTTCAAGGACAAGCCACTTTGTCGCCTGATCAAGGAGCGAAATACAAAGTGCAATGCCAAGCCCTAATCGCAACATCCGGTCAGCACTCTTTGGCGGTTGGCGCCGACATAATTGTGTTAAAAATCCGCTCGCACACAGGCTCCCACGCTACTCGGCAGCCGGACGCAATGCCTGAACAGCAGTGACACAACGGCCGCAGAGGCCGGGCAGATTAGGTTCCGCTCCGACTTCCGGCAATATGCGCCAGCACCTTTCGCATTTGTCACCGGCGGCAGCTTTCACAGCGACTCCAACTTCTGCAACATCGTCGAGTGTGAACGCGCCTTCCGGCGCTGAACCCTCAATGACCGTTACGGCTGATGTCACACCAACCATCGCAAGATCGACGCCTTTGATATGCGCCGCATAATCATGCGAAAGGTAAACTTCGGGTTCAGCCTGCAGGCTCGACTTAAGACGCTTCTCACTTCGTTCGATTTCCAGCGCGCCGGTGATAACGCGCCTTACTTTCCTGATTATTTCCCACTTTTCAGCGAGCGCCTCATCCTGCCATTCCTCCGGCACATCAGGAAACGTCCTTAAATGCACGCTGGAATCGGGATTACGGGTGAGCCACGCCTCTTCTGCCGTAAAGCAGAGGATCGGGGCGAACCAAGCGGTCAGGCAATCGAAAAGATGCTCAAGCACAGTCAACGTCGCGCGCCGGTGAGGATCGTCATGCGAATCGCAATAGAGGCTATCTTTGCGGACATCAAAATAGAAGGCTGACAAATCAACTGCACAGAAGTTGTAGAGCGTACGAAACAGGTCATGGAAATCGTAGCAGTCGCAACACCGCCGCACGTCATGGTTAAGTTGATACAGCCTATGCAATACCCATCGTTCGAGTTCAGGCATATCGCCAATTGAAACGGCAACAGTCTCACGGTCGTCGCTCAAATTTCCGAGCAAGTACCGCAGCGTATTGCGCAGACGACGGTATGCATCGATTTGTTTTTGAATAATTTCAGGCCCGATCCGGACATCTTCTGCAAAATCTGATGCGACGACCCACAAGCGCAAGGTCTCCGCACCGTGCTTCTCCACGACTTCAAGAGGAGAGACAATATTGCCCAATGACTTTGACATCTTGCGACCGTCCTCGGCCATAACAAATCCGTGTGTCAGTACGCCTTTATAAGGGGCAATTCCACGCGTCCCACAGGATTCCAAAATTGAAGACTGAAACCAACCTCGATGTTGATCTGAGCCCTCAAGGTAGAGCGACGCTGGCCACGCCAAATCATCGCGGTTTTCCAAAACAAAACTGTGGGAAGATCCCGAATCAAACCATACATCGACGACATCGGTGACCTGCTCATAGTGCGCCACATCATGGTCGTCGCCAAGAAACCGCGAAGGTTCGCTGGAAAACCATGCGTCCGCACCTTCAGTGCGAAACGCGTCGACTACCCGGTCTACGACGGCCTGATCGCGCAAAGGTTCCCCTGTCACTTTGTCGGCAAACACGGCGATGGGCACGCCCCAAGCACGCTGGCGCGAAATACACCAATCGGGACGGTTCTCGATCATCGAGGCAAGGCGAACCCGACCCGACGGTGGGAAGAAGTCTGTTTTCTTGATCGCTTCAAGCACCGTCGCACGCAAACCAGTGCTCTCCATGGAGATGAACCACTGGTCGGTATTTCGGAAGATAAGAGGCGCCTTCGAGCGCCAAGAATGCGGGTAACTATGGGTAAGCCGACCGCTCGCGAGAAGGGCGCCAGTATTTTCGAGTGCCGCCAAAACAGCGGTATCGGCATCGCCCGTACTGCCATCATCTCGGTAAACACACTTGCCGGCAAACAAAGGGACATGATCGAAGTAGCACCCGTCCTCTGCGACAGTCTGCGGCACTTCGAGCCCATGAGCCTGACCTAAGACAAAATCGTCTGCGCCGTGTCCCGGAGCGATGTGCACAAGACCCGTACCTTGATCCAAAGTAACAAAGCCAGCCGCCATGAGCGGAACGTCAAAATCATAGCCACCAGCATCAACGCCACGAAACGGATGGGCGCAAATAGTGCCATCTAGGTCTGAGCCAATGACTGTTTTCACCAACTCCGCATCTTCTAGTCCAGTCTTCGCCTTCAATGCGTCGAGCATCGCCGACGCAACGACAATCGTTTCACCGACGCGAACAGCAGATCCTTCGGCCACTGCTTTAACCTTGATAATCGCGTATTCTATTTCAGCGCCATAGGCGATGCCGCGGTTTGCGGGCATGGTCCACGGTGTTGTTGTCCAAACAATCACGGACGCACCTTCGAGCGCCGCTTGTGCGGTCGTGACAACCGGGAACCGCACCCAAATTATCGTTGAGGTGTGATCCATATATTCGACTTCCGCCTCCGCCAGCGCCGTTTTCTCAACGACCGACCAGAGTACGGGCTTGGAGCCTCGAAAGAGGCTGCCGTTCATCAGAAATTTACCAATTTCGGCAGCGATCTGTGCTTCAGCCGCAAATGCCATCGTCGTGTAGTGATGTTCCCAGTCACCGAGTACGCCGAGGCGCTCAAATTCCGCGCGCTGGATACTTACCCAATGTTCGGCAAATTCCCGACACTCACGACGAAACTCAATAATTGGCACAGCGTCTTTATCAAGGCCCTTGGCCCGATATTGTTCCTCGATCTTCCACTCAATCGGCAGGCCGTGGCAGTCCCACCCAGGAACATAGTTTGCGTCGCGGCCAAGCATCTGCTGCGACCGGTTGGTAATATCCTTAAGAATTTTGTTTAACGCTGTCCCAATATGCAAATGGCCGTTGGCATAAGGAGGGCCGTCATGAAGGGTAAACTTGGGCCGGCCAGCAGCCGCTTCGCGCTGCAGTTCATAAAGACCCATTTCATTCCACTTCTCGAGCAGCTTTGGCTCAAGCGTTGGCAATCCAGCCTTCATTGGAAATTCTGTTTTCGGCAGCGAAACCGTATCACGGTAGTCGACAGTCATCGCGACACCAATCGCACCGAACAAAGCGTCTTATAATTTAACGGAATCATGCTTCACCCCTTTTTTGACAGCACACAAAAGTTTACGCGGAATCTCGGCGCCTGCGACTACAGGGCCAAGTCCGTAATTCGTATTCGATTCAAGGTGTGTGTGTCAGGGTGTGTAAACATGGCGCATATCCTAAGGTGCAGCGTTTGAATTGGTCAAGGGGCTCCGGCCTCTCTCGTCCGCAGCAATCTGCGCGCCGTTTCACTGTCTTCCGCAATCTGTGCACGCAAACTTTCGAGAGTGTCAAACTTGATCTCCGGGCGAATATATTCGATCAGGCCGATCCTGAGATGCTTGCCATATAGATCGCCAGTGAAATCGAAAAGGTGGGTTTCGAGTAGCGGTGTCGACCCACCGACTGTTGGTCGGATGCCGAGATTGGCAACACCGCTGCGCCAAACGATATCATTACCATGCACTTCACCAACGCGCACCGCATACACGCCGAATGCGGGCTGAATGTAATCCTCAAGCCCGATGTTGGCGGTTGGGAAGCCAAGTTTTGTACCACGTTGTTCACCGCAGACCACGCGGCCCTCAATCTCAAACGGGCGACCAAGCAAGGCTGCGGCATGGCCCGGATTACCGGCCATAAGATATTCGCGAATGCGGGTTGACGAGTAGATTCCGCCGTCTGCAGTCGCGACGGGCTCGATTACCGTTAAGACAATACCTTGAGCGTCAGAAAGTTCCGCCAGGAGCGTAACGTTACCCTTCCGCTGATAACCAAACACAAAATCGTAGCCAACCACCACCTGTGATGCCTGAAATGCTTCGAACAACATCTCCCGCGCGAATGCTTCCGCCGGCTTTTGGGACAAGGTTTCATCGAAATTCAGGAAGACGAGGAGATCGACACCAAGAGCCGCTAGATAATGCGTTTTGCTGCGAAAGGGTGTGAGGCAGAACGGAGGGTCTTGGGGTCGAAAATACCGACGGGGATGCGGTTCAAATGTGATGAGCACCAGCGGCACGCCGGCCTCTTTTGCCGTATGGGATGCTTGCCCAATGACAGCTTGATGACCACGGTGTACACCGTCGAAATTGCCAAGAACCACTACACTTCCGTAGAATTCGCGCGGCACTGCATCATATTTCCGAATTATTTGCATGCTCGGTCCCTGACACAGTCCAGCTTTGTCGTGACCGTGACCATATAGTGATGTGGCCATCGTTGGTATAGCGGGCAGTTGCATGAAGATCCTGATCAAATAATTCGCGATTCGATAAAACTTGTTATCTGGACATCGTTGTCAGTGATGACGCATCCGATGCTATGATACTGAATGGCCATTCACCCCGCATTTGGCAGCGACGGTCACGACCATCAACGCTGCATAGACATTGCGATCGCGAACGCAGTTGAAGTGTGCATTCAACAAGGGCTACGGCTAACCAAGACGCGAAAACGGGTCCTTGAGTTAATATGGCGCGGGCATGAACCCGTTGGCGCCTATACACTTCTCCATGCCTTGAGCGAAGAAGGCCGCCCCGCCGCGCCACCAACTGTCTATCGCGCGCTCGATTTTTTGGAATTGAACGGATTTATTCATCGCATCCAGTCTTTGAATGCATACATCGGTTGCCCAGATCCCAGGTCCCCCCATAACAGTCAGTTCCTGATCTGCGGAGAATGCGGCGCAACGCACGAAATGAACGACCCAAAAATTGCCCGAATGATAAGCGAAGGCGCACGACTTCAAGGCTTTGAACCGCAGGAGCAGACCATTGAAATCAAGGGCCTCTGCCCGGATTGCAGCAAGCACGCTCCGCAGCAAATGAAAGAACTACACTATGGCTGAAGTACAAGTTCCCGATGCGAACACCCGGCTTCCCGTCTCTGTCCTGACAGGCTTCCTCGGGAGCGGGAAGACGACTTTATTATCGCGGTTGCTGCGCCACCCAGGGATGGCAAATACAGCAGTGGTCATCAATGAATTCGGAGAGGTCGGTCTTGATCACATGCTCGTTGAGAAGTCGGGCGAAGATACAATCTTGCTGAACAGCGGGTGTTTGTGTTGCACGATTCGCGGGGATTTAATCGACACGCTGCGGAGCCTCTTTGTCCGGCGCGCCAAAGGCGAAATCCCGGAATTCGATCGCCTCGTGATTGAAACGACAGGGTTGGCAGATCCGGCACCAATCCTTCACACTCTGATAAGCGATCCTGTGCTTGCTGCACGGTACCGATTGGACGGCGTGATATCCACTGTCGACGGTGTCAACGGCGCGATGCAGTTGGACAACCACTACGAGTCCGTAAAGCAGGCAGCTGTTGCCGATCGCCTTCTTGTGACCAAAGGCGACATTGCCGGTGAAGACGACATCAAAGACTTGATGGAGCGATTGCAGACACTCAATCCCGCTGCCCCGATATATCCCGTTCAAAACGGCGAGATTGATCCATCGACGCTCTTTAACTGCGGCCTTTTCGATCCAGCCAAGAAAATGCCGGATGTCGCGAAATGGCTGCAAGAAGAGGCGTATGCGGAGCGTGAGGACAGACACGCTGAGCATGAGCATGGACACGCCCATCACCACGATACAAACCGTCACGACGACAGCATCCGCGCATTTTGCCTCACCTACGATAAGCCCCTCAATTGGGAGGGGTTTGTTACCTGGATCGAAGCACTTATCGCGGTTCATGGCGAATCACTGTTGCGGGTAAAGGGCATCCTGAATGTTGATGAAACGGATCAGCCGGTCGTCATTCACGGCGTACAGCACGTCTTTCACCCGCCGACCCTTCTTGAATTTTGGCCCGACGACGATAGACGATCGCGTATCGTCATGATCACGCGCGACCTTAATCGCAAGCCTGTCGAGCAAATGTTTCTGGCATTTGTCGCTGGTGACTCTGAGGTGCAATCATGACACCGCACAAACTTATCCGTGTTGGCATCACCGGCAGCGTGCTCACAGGCATCTGCTGCTTTACGCCTATATTGGTGGTGACATCGGCGTTTTGACCTGGCTCAAGTGGGCGGACTATGTCCTGTTCCCAATGCTTGGCGGCTTTGTTGTGCTAACAATTTACGCAATCGAGAGACTCTGCCGCGACTACGTACCTTCAAAAAGCGAGCGCGAAATTCCACCGTCGGCCTAGAAATCGGGGACTCTTCAGTTCTGGTCGCCGAGCGCGTTCAGAACTTGCCAGACGCGTTCGGAAACTGTCGGCATATCGAACCTATCGCTGCCGATCGCATCGGCCACGGCATTGAGAATAGGCGCCAACGCACCGATAGCACCGATTTCCCCCGCACCTTTCGCGCCAAGAGGATTATTCGTCGTTGTGACACCTTCCGACGAGACAACAAGCGTTGGCACATCGTCAGCACGCGGCAGGCAATAATCCATAAATGACCCTGTCAACAGTTGGCCCGTCGCAGCGTCATAAACGACGGCCTCGAACATCGTCTGGCCCAGGCCCTGTACAATTCCGCCGTGGATTTGGCCATCCGCAATCGCAGGATTGATGACTCGACCAAGATCGTTGACTGCAGTGAAGGCGATCAACGTCGTCATGCCTGTCGCAGGGTCAATCTCAACCTCGGCCACATAAGCGCCATTCGGCGATGTCTCCAAATTGCTGTCCATTTGCAGCCGAGCCACCGTCGGGTTTAGGCCATCTTGTGAGCTGTGGTTTTCCCTGTTGGTCGCCAGACCGCGCGCGAGTTCAAAGAGGCCAACATGCCGATCCGTTCCCGCGACCATAAACCGCCCTGCTTCAAAGACGATATCGCCGAGCGCTGCCTCCAAATGATCCGCCGCATGGGGCTTGCACTGTTCGATCACGGTTTCAGCAGCGGTATAAATCGTGCTGCCGCCGACAGTGAGCCCAGTGGATGCCCCTGTGCCGACACCATCGGGCAAATGATCCGAGTTTCCCTGCTCGACACGGACGACATCAAATGGAACGCCTAAACAGTCGGATACTAACTGCGCATAAGTCGTTTCGTGCCCCTGCCCGCAGGCCTGCATTCCCGTGCGAACGATAACGGCACCATCGGGTGACAGCGCTACCTCGCTTATCTCCTTCGGAATGCCCATCGTCATTTGCAAGGCGAGGCCTACACCAATGCCTCGTTTCATGCCTCTCCCCGTGGCCTCAGACCTGCGTTCGGCAAAACCATCCCAATCGGCTTGTTGTAGTGCAGCGTCCATTATCATTTCGAAGTCGCCGCAGTCGTATGTCTTTCCCGATGCATTGGTGTAGGGCATCGCGTTTGCCGTAATGAGATTGCGACGCCGAAGATCGATCCTGTTGACTCCCATTTCGCTCGCTGCACGTTCAATCAGCCGCTCAACGATCGAGATCGCCTCCGGCTTTCCATAGCCGCGATAGGCGGCGATAGGTGTTGTATTGGTTGTAACGCCGCGCACGCGAACATGCAGAGCGGGAACCAGATACGTGTGACCGAATACTTTAATAAACTGATTGGTCGCCATCTCTGGACCGTCGCCGGTGACGTAGGCGCCCATTGCCGACAGTTTGGATGCGCGCAGACCGACTATCCGCTGCGTACTGTCGAACGCAAGTTCCGCGTCGATGATCTGATCGCGACCGTGAGTATCGCTGAGAAATGCCTCCGCACGATCACTCACCCATTTGACCGGATGGCCAAGTTTGTTCGCAGCAAAAAGCACAAGCGCGTATTCAGAAAAGGCTGAAACCTTCATACCGAACGCACCGCCGACATCGTCGGTTAGGACTTGCAAACGATCCCGCGGAATACCGAAAACGGTGTCGGCCAACACGTTGCGAATGTGGTGAACACCTTGACTTTGAACGTGAAGCCGATAGCCGCGGACAGACTCAAAAACGCCGATCGCAGCACGCGGCTCCAACGGGCTAATGGCGACCCGGTTAATAACAGTCTCCATAGCAACGATGTGGGCCGCATTCGCAAACGCCCTATCGACCGCGTCGCAGTCCCCTTCTTGCCAATCAAAACAAAACTCAACGGCGTCACGCATATTGATCAACGGCGTCAACGCATCATACTCAACGTCGATCAGCTCAGCAGCGTCTTGGGCCTCACACAGTGTATTGGCAACAACCAATGCAATGCCTTCACCGACAAACTGCACGATATCTTTGGCAAGAACGGGTCGAGACGGTACGGACGGACCGGGCGGCATCCACATTTTCGTCTGTGGCATATCGGCAAGACCCGCCGCGGCGAGATCGGTTGCAACAAAAATTGCCTGGACACCAGGCGCATTTATAGCAGGCACCGTGTCAATTCGACCGATGCGTGCATGGGCATGAGGTGATCGGAGTACGTACGCGCAAAGCTGATTCGGCAGCTGCAGGTCGGCGACGAACCGCCCATGCCCTGTCAGCAAGCGCTGGTCTTCGGTCCGCCCTGTAGGCAGGTCAACTCCATCGCCTTGTTGTGTTATCATAGGATCGGCACGCCTTGGTTAACGCGAGTGTAACTTTGAGCCCCTCTTGTCACAAGGAAGGCGCAATGACCGAATTCATCAATGCCAACGAGCCGACGATCCGGCTTGGATTCTTCCTTGGCATATTTATCGCGGTAATTTTATGGGAACTCGCCGCGCCGTGTCGGCCACTTACGCAGCCCAGATGGTTACGCTGGTACAGCAATTTGGGCATTGTCGTATTGAACACTGTGGCTGTGCGCCTCCTCGTCCCGCTCGTCCCCGTCGCCCTCGCAGTTATGGCCGAGACTAGGGGCTGGGGCCTCCTCAACCTGGTTGATCTTCCATTTTGGTTGACCGTCGTGGTTTCGGTCGTTGTCCTCGACCTTGTTATTTATTTTCAACACGTAATGTTCCATGCAGTACCCACGCTCTGGCGGCTACACCGCATGCATCATGCCGATCTCGATTTTGATGTGACGACCGGCGCTCGCTTTCATCCAATCGAGATCATCCTTTCGATCCTACTCAAATTCGCCGTTATTACCGTCATTGGGCCACCGGCAATAGCCGTCATAGTCTTCGAGGTACTTCTCAACGGCACATCCATGTTCAACCATGGCAACATCCGTTTACCTCGGGTGCTCGACAGAGTGCTGCGCTGGTTTATCGTAACTCCGGACATGCACCGCGTTCATCATTCCAGCATTCCGGCCGAAACCAACAGTAATTTTGGATTTAGTTTGCCCTATTGGGACCGTCTTTTCGGCACTTATAGAGACCAACCAGAGCTTGGGCACGAAGGTATGAATATCGGCCTCAACGCATTCCGGAAGGCCAGCGAATTACATTTGCACAAGATGCTCATCCAGCCCTTTAAGCGCGGTGCCGGCGGGTATTCCATCAATCGAACACCCGGCGACGAAACCTAGATCCCAAAGCACGTCGTCGACCAGTTCAGCGCTTGCTCCATGGGATCTCAACTGACGGCAATTCCTTGTCATCGACAAAGATTGCGTCCACATGCTCGTTGAAGAAGCAGAGTAAGTTCTTGATTTTCGGGCACTCCGAACGTAGTTGCCTTATGTTCTCTTGCAAATTCCAGAAAACTCAACATTTGGCGCACCCTAATTACCCAAAAAACGTAGACTTCTACAGCGTTACCTACAGTTACCATGGTGGGACAGCCCCCTTAAACTTACCAGCAAGCAGAAAATCGAGCTAACTCTGAACCGTTGCCTATTTTTCCCATTTGAATAAACCACCTCTTTTTGAGGTTAGGGAAGTACTGGTAGTCGCGTATCCAGAAAGAAAAAATACTGAATTTATTAGATCATCACTTTTCGTGGTGTAAAGGGTCTCTACAATTTGACCATCTGTTAATTTAGCAAATAAATCTAAAAATATTTGTCTTGTTGGCGCCTTTCCATAGAATCTCGATATCCGCCGGCGAGACGCCAAGACGAATTAATTCGGCCCGCACAGCGTCGGCGTGCCGGCGGGAAAGGTCCAGGTTATACTCATCGGGTCCCGAACGGTCAGCGTGACCGGTTGCTTGAATACGGGCAACCGGCATCCGATCCACGTTTGCCGCAACTTCCCTCACAATGACCATCGCCTCAGGCTTGAGGTCAGCTTTGTCCCAATCGAAAAAAACGGGATAAGTACGCGGTAGCTCCACCACGGGCGGCGGTGGTACAGGTGTTATTTTCGGTGTGGCAGACACCGGTGCAGTCGGCGCCGATGCTGCTGTTGTCAGCTGTTTCACGAGCTCCGCATTCTTTGTCGCCTTCGGCGCCGGTTTGGGCTCTGCAAACGAAAACCTTAATCCAAAGAGCAGCGTGTGATCTGCGTAATCGCTGTCATCAAGCACGGACCCGCCGATCGGTTGCACGCCGTCGACATCGACCGATGCGAAACCAATCCCCAGCCCGAGATACGGCGTGAAAGCGGACTCACCTCGAAAGTTATACAGCAGGTTACCTATCGCGCTGGCGACGCCAATTTCGCCGATGCCATTGCTCGCGCCTGAAAGAGCATCAACATCCGACGACCTGTATGCTAATTCAAGTTCGGCTCGAATATCATTTAAAAATTGATAACCGATAGCACTGGATCCCATCCAGCCAGCGTCAAGATCAGCTGAGGAGGATATGCCAGTGCCACTAAAATCAGAATCGGTTGGAAGCGTAATGCCGCCACCCAAACTTAAATAAGGGCCCCTTGTTTAAGCGTATGCGCTAACCGGCATACAGCAAAGGAATAAGACAACAAAAGTTGAGGTTAGTTGCTGCTTCATTGTTTTTTTTCTGGGCCAAGGAATACTTTGAAGGCCTACAAATCAGCGTCTGCACAGCATAGTCTATTGTCATTCCATTTGGAAGCGAATCAGCGTTGGGCGAGGCGGTTTTTCTTTGTCCGCAGTGTCCTATGTTGGCCATTGCGGCGGGTGAGTACCAAGTGGCACAGACGGCCTGACCCAATGAGGTTGTGTCGCTGACATGCGGATGATTGGGTCAATGTGGTGCAATCGGCCGAAAGGTGTATCGGAGACGGTCATTGCCGATTGAACATCAATAAACTCCGCATCAGCCGCGGCTTTTTCAGCTTCGTCAGCTGCGCATCTAGACTGTGCAGCGATCCACATCGCCGTGCGAGACAGCGAGAGGCGCACATGATAGCTGCCACCCTCACGCATTCGACGCGTCAGCGCCATCATGGTGCCGTAAGCCGTCAAGTAGCCGGTGGTGTAGTCGCATGGTGCGGCCGGCACCAACTGTGGATCGCCAGGACGCCCACCTTCCTCAGCAAGTCCGCTGACAGATTGTGCCAACTGCTCCCAACCCGGCCGTTGAGCCCATGGTCCACTGTGGCCGTAACAATTAAGCGACACGCAGATGATGCCCGGTCGAAGACGCGCTAGCGCGTCCGGACCAAATCCGCGCGCCTCCATTGCACCTCCGCGATAGCCCTGTACGAAGATGTCTGTCTCGGCGGTAAGTTCCCGAAGGCGAGCCGCGTCTTCATCACTGGTCAGATCGAGAAACGTTGAGAATTTACCCTGATTGGTCTCGGCAACGAATATTTCCATACTCGGAAGTTTCGGACTTCGGACATGAAGAACGTCAGCGCCATGGGCAGCCATCGTCCGCCCACTAACCGGCCCGGCCAACACCCGCGTTAAGTCGAGAACACGAACGCCATCAAGCGGGCGCGCTGACGCTGGCAATGGTTGCGGTTCACCATCGGCGATCTTAATGACTTCGATCAACGGCACATTGCTGATCGCCTGCCCCTGGGGGTGGGTCATCCACTCTTCCGCTGATCGGATTACTGCTCCGCACAAGCCCGCCTCTGCAAGTGCTTCCTCCAATTCGAACGAGTCGCGCTGCGCTATCTTGGCGCCGACCTCCTCAATCGTATCGCCACACCCAAGGAGGTTTAGTGTCCCTTCGCGTAAATGCGGAAAAGCTCCTTGCAGATGAATAAATCTGCCGTCGCGGCAGCGATAGAAGCTCGATGTCGGCAGAGTGTAGTTAGCAACAAGTTGCGGGCCGTCTTCAATCTTCATGAATTTGTAACCCCGCAGGGAGGCTACAGCGATCCGTTTATCGACGGAGATTTGTTGTGGCTCCCCGCCGCCGTTACGCAATCGCAAAATATCGTCGGCGGCCACTGCACCGGCAGCTAACGCCGCAGCGGCGGCCTCACCTACCCTAAACCGACTCCTGATGACAGGATCGCTGTTTTCTAAGCTAACCGATGCCCTTTGCGGCAAATCTCCGCTTCTGAGTTCCATTAGATCCGCAAAACAGGGACTTGATTGTTGGGCGCTCATCGTTCGATCTCCCCTAAGCAAAGGCAACAAGATGACGGCAGGATTACGACTGGTCAGTCTCCATCGGAAGGGTCGGGTCGGCTATCCATTCGCGCAGTGACCCATCGTAGATGGATATTTTATCGACGCCCAGCATGTTCAAAACGAAGGCGTCGCTGCTGGCAGCGATCCCGCCGCCGCAATAGGTGATCACGCGTTCGGCCTCCAGTGCACCGACTTCGGCGAATGCGGTGCGGAGTTCCGTGATCGGTTTGTAGGCCGCGGTGTCGGGATCGACGAGGCTGCTGGCAGGAACACAGGAAGTCCCCGGGATACGACCAGGACGGCCGTAATGGGACCCGCCAGTTCCGGCATGCTGCTCTTTGGTTAGGGAATTTATGACGCAGGCATTATCAGCCTCCAATGCATCAATCATGTGCGCCTTTCCAATGAAGAGGTCGGGTCGTTCGCAAACTGGAAACTCTGCAGGCGATATGCTTGGCAGAGCGGCGTTTAACGGCCGCCCCTCGCGTTTCCATTTGGCGAACCCACCATTCAGAATAGCTGCACGATCGAACCCAAATGCACGCAGCATCCACCAAACTCGTGCAGCGAACACATGCCCTCTTGAGCAATAAAGCACGACCCGAGTCCCTTCCCCGACACCAAGCTCGCCCATCGCCTTGGCAAATCGATCGGCCTGCGGAAGGGTGAAGCGCAGCTTTGCCACAGGATCGGACAACGCGTCCAAAATGTCCGCAAAAGCACTACCTGGTACATGCGACGCCTCCCACTGTGCACGACCACTTTCCGCGAGTGTGCCGCCAGCGGGGTCCGGTGTCAGAAATACCGTGCAATCGAGAATCCGCAGGTCCGGTGCGTCAAGGTTCGCCTCCAGCCAGTCTGTTTCGACCAACGGCGTGTTATTTTCAAACCCGGTGTCTTGATCCGACATGATTTTGTTCTCCATTTGGAGCGGGTGAGGGGAATCGAACCCCCGTCTAAAGCTTGGGAAGCTCTTGCTCTACCATTGAGCTACACCCGCATACGCATCGCTGTAGATTTTTATAGGATAAGCTTTGTGTACTAACAAGGCGACCGGCATCGTATCTCACCGACACATTGCGCGGATCGCCTGCCAGGCGTTGGCGTCAAACGCAGTTTGTCCAGTTTGCGCCATCGCGCGCATGTTTTGCGCGCGTTCCCGTGAGAGCGGATGGCTTGAAAGTCGGGACAATACCCCCTCCTTCTCCCGAGCTTTGCGCCCAAATCTCTCAAACAGATCGGCGACGTTTCGACTATCAAAACCCGCACCATTCAATAGCGAGACTGCAAGCGCGTCAGCACCATGTTCGGCTTCTTGACCATAAGCCGCCGTGAGAAATGCGGCAGCGACGCCTGCAATAGCCGCACCGCCGGTGATATCGCCAACGATCAGGCTCGCAAGTATCGATACGCTCGCACCTTTGATCGCCACTTCGAGCGGATGGCGCAGAATCACGTGACCAAGCTCATGAGCCAATACGCCGGCCAACTCATCCCCATTTTCTGCAAATTCCAGAAGTCCCCGAAATACAAGGATTTGTCCACCTGGTAACGCCAACGCGTTGATGACCTTCAAATTGACAACGCGGATGTTTAAATGAAGCGCCGGAACAATTTCTTCGGTAAGTCGTGCGGCTAGACCGTCGAGCGCCGCCTGCGCTGCCTTGTTTTGACATAACTGGCTCCCCTCTGATTGCCTTTCCATATGAGAAAATGTGGTGACAATCTGGTTCGCTAGCTGTTCACCAATACGACGCTCCAATTCCTGCGGAACTATTGCAGCAAACTGCTCGGCCATCACCGGAACGACAACTTTAACCAGTAAAACTAATGAAGCCGCCGCAGCCAAAACCCACAACGCCGACGACCGCAATGTGGTTCGCCAGTCTGGTGCGGTTCGACGTAAGTTTGGGCATTTCGCTTCCAACAACTCAAGAATACTGAGGTCAGCAATCGTCAGCCGATCTTCGGCCACCAGCCCATGCCGCAGCCGAATGGCGTCATTGGCGGCACTTCCCGCTAGAAGGCGGGTTTCTTTGAGCGCCCATCGAGAAAGCGGCGAGCCGTTCTCTGCGAGGATTGCCAACGCGTCGCCATCGACTGAGACGCGCGCTTTTTGTCCAGTTGCATAGATTCCATCATGATAGATCGCGGACCACATCACCCGAACGACCTACCCCACATCGAATGCCTCTGCGAGGCCTTCACCAAAACTGGGAAGCACCTCAGTCGAGCGAACGACTTGGTCCAGCCGGGTGGGATCAGAAATAGCCAACGTTGAGCAGACGTGAACCATGAGCGGATACTGCAACAACACCGCCACTGTCACGCGGAACCCCAGTACGAGCGTCAAGACAACTGAAATTACAGCAACTGTCCATAAGCCCGGGTCCGATTCGAATCCGGCGTCCAAACTGGAAAGATCACCAGCTGCTTGAGTCACCGAAGAAATTGATGTGATGCCGGCAACTGCGCCGATGATCAAGAAAATTGCTGCCATGCCGACGAGCAGGACAATCCCGGTCAGCACGCAAATCCAAATTACTCTCGGCGTTTCGGCGAATGATTCGAATGTAACTCCCGCAATTGTCGTTGCGCCGACGAAATATCTGAACTCTCGAACCCTATAATAAATGAAGACAAAAATTGCAGCAGCCACGAATAGAAATCCGAGCGGCGGGAATGTCCCAAAGCTGACAGCAGCCGCGATGAGTATTACGTAATTGATCAACCAAACGCCAATTAGCGCCCGTCCGCTACCGTCGAACTCGAACTTAGTCGACCCGTAGCGCGCTTTGTTGATCCGATAACGCATAAGCGCCACGCGCATCCATGGAAACGCAATCCCGAGAGTGAAAACCGTAAGGAGGCTCCAGCCAAACGCGAGAAGCACATACGAAATTACAGACCCATCAAGACCAAACCGAAGCCCGCGCCACGTCGTGCGGGTCAGGCGATAGCGAAATGCACGATAAATTGCGACTTGGATCAGCGAGAAGATCGCTAGGACGTAGACTAGGCTCCATGCTGCCTGCGCCCAGTCCGACGCCCCTAAAAATAGCGCCGAGAACAGCTCATATACCGTCGCAAATGGAAACAATATGGCGATTGCGATAAGAAATCCGATAAACAGTTCCCTTGCCTGGCCGACATATTCTACGGAGTCACCGGTGATTCTAATATTGTTCCAAAAGTATCGACGAACCCACGTTTTCGCCCAAAATCTGTAAAATCCAAACGTGAAGATCATCAGAACCGTATTCTTAAACGCAAGGGACAGGAGCACGAGGCGTCTCCCGACGAAGCTGATCTCGCCAAACCGAGTATCAGGCTCCAATGGATGTTCAATCGTACCAAAAGTGCTCACAATCCGACTCCTGCACCCAGAAATTAGCGATCTACATGTTTGCATGCACGCAGCGATGCAATCAATCTTCGCGGCGGACCTGATCGACTAATTCTCAAATATGTGTGAAGTACGGCTTCTTGACGCCTGCCACACCATCACGTTTCATAGGAGCCAATAACACTGACCTTGCCGGCTTGGCTTGTTTTTGGTGACATATACAGTTTGAAATGAAGGGATTCGGGAATGGATCGTCGGCGCTTTAGGCAAGCCGCATTTGGCGCGGCAGTATTCGTTGTGGGGCTGATATCGGATATTGGTATCTATCCCGCCTCTGCCGATGAAGCATGGAACAATGTTGTTGCAAGCGCGAAGGGCCAGGAAGTTTTCTGGAATGCTTGGGGCGGTGATGAGAGAATCAATGCCTACATAGCCTGGGTTGGCGACCGTGTTAGCGCCCAATACGGCGTAAAACTTCGTCATGTAAAACTCTCTGACACAGCAGAAGCGGTGCGCAAAGTACTGGCTGAAAAAGCGGCCGGCCGGAACGACGGCGGATCAGTTGACCTCATTTGGATCAACGGCGAGAACTTTAAGGCGATGAAAGGCCAGAAGCTTCTTCATGGTCCGTTCGCCAAGACTCTACCTAATTTCTCGTTTGTCGATGTCGAAGATAAACCAACAACGATTCTCGATTTCACAGTTCCCGTTGACGGGTACGAGTCGCCGTGGGGCATGGCCAAATTGGTTTTCATGTATGACACAGCACGACTGAAGACCCCACCGCAGTCGATCACCGGATTCCTCGAATTCGCAAAATCAAACCCAAGCCGATTCACTTACCCAGCCCCGCCCGACTTTATCGGAACAACATTTCTTAAACAGGCACTCTACGAATTGACGCCGACGCCAGATGTTTTGCAGAAACCGGCCGGAGACAACTTCGACGCTGTAACCGCACCCCTGTGGAAATTTCTGGAAGACATGCGTCCTCACCAATGGCGGAGTGGCAGAAGCTTCCCCAAGAACGGCCCCGCGCAGCGCCAATTGCTCGATGACGGCGAGGTCGAAATTGCAATTTCATTTCATCCCGCCGATGCATCTTCAGCAATCGCCAACGGCCTTCTCCCAAAAACCGCACGAACCTTCGTTCTCGATCGCGGAACCATCGGCAACACGCATTTCGTCGCCATTCCGTTCAACGCCCGTTCGAAAGAGGGTGCGACGGTCGTCGCCAATTTTCTGCTTTCGCCTGAAGCCCAGGCCCATAAGCAAAACCCTCAAATTTGGGGCGACGACACGGTCCTGGCAATGGGCCGTCTGAGCCCTAAAGATCGCGAACTGTTTGATAGTCTGCCACGGGGTGTTGCGACATTGCCGCCAGACAAGCTTGGCGCAACACTTCCGGAACCGCACCCGTCCTGGATGACGCGTATCGAAAAATCATGGTTGCAGCAATACGGCCAGTAGGATACGAAAAGCGCCAATGCTGCGCTGGATTCCCGCGCTTACCTTAACACTGTTTCTGGCGCCTGTCGCAGCGGGCCTCATCGGGACACTCCTGCCGTCCGTCGGATTGATGCCCGTACTAGGCGGCACAACCTTAACTCTTGCCGCTTGGCGCGAGCTTGCAGAATGGCCGGGTATTGGCACATCCATTCGATTGTCACTTACAACCGGTCTCGCAGCGACGGCGATATCTCTGATAATCGTCTTCGCTTGCTGCGCGACGTGCCATGGAACGCGATTGTTCGGCACACTACGTCGCCTCATCTCGCCACTTCTATCTGTTCCCCATGTCGCAGTCGCGATTGGATTCGCGTATCTCATCTCGCCTTCCGGTTGGATCGTTCGCACGATTTCACCTTGGGCGACCGGATGGGATTTACCGCCGGATCTGGCGACTGCACCGGATCAATACGGGCTGACCTACATCGCCGCGCTTGTCGTGAAAGAGGTGCCGTTTCTCTTGTTAATGACGATCGCGGCACTCGGCCAAACTCGCGCTGCCGAAACTCTTTCAGTCAGCCGCTCTCTTGGATACGGACCCGCAACAGCGTGGCTCAAGACAGTCTTGCCGCTTGTCTATCCGCAAATTCGCCTTCCTGTCTTGGCGGTCCTCGCCTTCTCGACATCAGCAGTCGATGTTGCGCTCATTCTGGCACCAAGCAATCCGCCTCCACTTGCACCACTGGTATTGCGTTGGTTCAACGATCCTGATCTGACCAGACATTTTCTTGCTGCCGCGGGAGCCAGCTTGCAACTAGCGGTCGTTATTGTTGCCGTTGCGATTTGGTATCTGCTTGAACGGGTTGTTGTCAGGGCAGGTCGACGTTGGGCAACCGGCGGCGATCGAGGTCGTTGGGGCGGCATCGGTCGTAGGACTTCAATCGGTGCCACGACCATCGTGATTTTCATGGGCTTCATGAGTCTTCATGGCATGGCAATTTGGTCGCTGGCCCGTCGCTGGCGGTATCCCGATGTCTTGCCTAGTGAGTGGACACTTGGAAACTGGGCGCGACAAGCTGACAGCCTCGCTTGGCCGGTATGGACAACTGTATCCGTGGGGGTTGCAGCAGCCCTCATCGCGCTCGCGCTTGTACTTGGGTGCCTTGAAAATGAAAAGCGGTACGGACTACAGCCGACAACGCGGATGCTATGGCTGCTCTATACGCCGCTTCTGGTTCCACAAGTCGCCTTCCTCTTCGGCGGTCAGGTCTTGCTTTCCTGGGTCGGCTTTGCCGGCACCTGGCCGGCGCTGGTGTGGAGCCACCTCCTTTTCGTTTTGCCGTACATTTTTCTGTCACTCACGGATCCATTCCGTAAACTTGACGAGCGCTATATCCGTAGCGCGCTCTGTCTTGGAGCCAGTCCGACACGCACGTTTTGGCAAGTTAAGATGCCAATGCTTTTAAGACCGGTGCTTGTCTCGCTTGCCGTCGGATTTGCCGTTAGCGTCAGCCAATATTTGCCGACGGTGTTTGCGGGCGGTGGCCGCTATGTCACTCTGACAACGGAAGCCGTAACCCTCGCAGCAGGTGCAGATCGCCGCGTTGTTGGCGTCTACGTGTTCCTCCAGGCTGCGTTGCCATTTGTCGCTTTTGTGATCGCCTTGGGCTTGCCCGCTTGGTTGTATCGGGATCGCCGCGCCCTTAGGGTAGCCCCGTAAAGACAACAGACTTGGTATCGCGTGGCTCAAGAAGAAAACAAACTGCAATTTGACGACGTAAGCGTCACGCTGCGAGGCGAGCGGCTCATTGAGAACCTCTCGCTGACCGTCGGGCCTGGCGAGATCACGACCGTCATGGGCCCAAGCGGTTCCGGAAAGTCGACATTACTGGCATTCGCCTGCGGAACTCTCGATCCGGCATTCACTGAGAAAGGGCGGGTAATTCTCAACGGTATCGATGTTACGCACTTACCACCTGAAGAACGTCGAATGGGGATTCTATTCCAAGACGATTTATTGTTCCCTCACCTCTCAGTTGGAGAGAATCTTGCCTTTGGGCTTCCGCGAGGGCTTTCGTCGGATGAACGCCGCGCACGTATCGAGGCCGCCCTAGCGGATGCAGATATGGAAACTTTTGCCGAACGTGATCCAGCGACACTATCCGGCGGGCAAAGAGCCCGAATAGCCCTTCTGCGTACACTCGCGGCAGAACCGCGGGCGCTTCTACTCGACGAACCGTTCTCGAAACTGGATGCCAGGTTGCGAGAACGGTTTAGACGTTTCGTCTTTCAACACGCCACAGAACAGTCGCTTCCAACTCTCCTTGTGACCCATGATCCTGCCGATGCGGCGGCGGCCGGCGGGTCAGTGATTGAGATTGGCCCAACGGTGGCGAGTGGAATTTCCGAAGGCGGAGCCCATCTACCCCAGGATCAAAGTCACGGTGGGCTCACCCCCCAAGTGGAATAATGTTGCGATAAATGCCAATTTTAGTGGGATTCGATGCATATCTCATCCCATACTAGACAAGATGCACACTTAATTTAGAATGATCGACTGTTGTGAGAAGGAGATGCACAGGTGAATTCTCTAGGAACCGAGAGCCACCTTTATCAGGCGGTCACGCAAGACATTAAGGTCGTGGTGAAGCCGTTCTATTTGGAGGATCAGTCATCCCCCGGCGAAAATCATTTCGTCTGGGCTTACCACGTGCGCATTGAGAATAATGGCAACACGACCGTGCAGCTTCGCAACCGCTATTGGAACATCACCGATTCGCTCGGTCGCATCCAAGAAGTACGTGGGCCCGGTGTGGTTGGCGAACAGCCGGTGTTGGAGCCAGGTGAAACCTTCGAATATACCAGTGGTACACCGCTACCGACGCCATCGGGAATTATGGTTGGCCACTACCAAATGGAGAGTAGCGACGGAAACTGTTTCGATATTGACATACCTGCGTTTTCACTCGATAGCCCATACCAGCCAGTCCAGCTCCACTAGATAGTCGTTCAGTCCTAAGAATTATTAGACTGCTGATCAGGAAGAACGGCTTGACGGAGGTACGCTGGAAGCGCACAAAGCCGGCAAATTTGATCAAAATAGAAACAAACCCCTCGATTAAGCAGGGATGAAGGATGGATGACGTGACGACGCACGATGCATCAGGTCGAAGCCATTTGGCTAAGGTCGACGGGGGACGCTTGCCCACAGATAAGCGACCCGACCGAAGTGAAGTTGAAGAGGCTGTACGCACCTTAATCAGGTGGGCGGGCGATGACCCGACCCGTGACGGGCTTCATGACACGCCTGATCGGGTCGCTCGGTCTTTTGAAGAGTTTTTCAGTGGATACGCTGTCGATCCCGTTTCTCTGTTGAATCGCACTTTCGAGGAGACCGAAGGATATGACGAAATTGTCATGCTGCGCGACATTCTCTTCGAGTCTCATTGCGAGCATCACATCCTGCCGATAATCGGCAAGGCGCACATCGCCTATCTGCCGGCCAGCCGAGTTGTTGGCATCAGCAAACTGGCGCGGCTCGTTGAAGTCTTCGCGAAACGGCTCCAAATTCAGGAAAAGATGACGGCGCAGATTGCCAATACCATCGACGAAGTGCTGCAACCGAAAGGCGTTGCCGTCGTCATTGAGGCGGCCCACCAATGCATGACAACCCGCGGAATACATAAACCGGGTGTGACCATGGTGACGAGCCGTATGCTTGGGGCTTTCCGCGACGATGCTAAGACCCGTCGCGAGTTTCTGGCGATGATCGGCACTCACCGTATTGGCGTTGGTGGCTAGGAACAAAAAACCTGCTCTGGCAAGCTGACGCCGCCTGTTTGGGAAGGCAACTCTGAGCCCGTGTTCGATTTTCGGCCCATACTTTTCATAACCGGCATTCTCATGTCGACCTTAGCGGTCGCCATGTGCATTCCGGCAATCGCCGATGTCACGTCAGGAAACGCAGACTGGCGGGTGTTCGCCGGTTCAGCGATGCTGACACTCTTTATCGGCGTTATGTTAATGCTGACGACTCGCTCGACGATACGGCACATATCGTTGCATCAGGCCTTCGTGCTGACGACACTCTGTTGGGTCATAACTCCCACATTCGCAGCGCTGCCATTTTCATTCTCGGATCTAGGGTTGGGCTATACCGATGCGTTCTTCGAGGCGATGTCGGGTGTTACGACGACCGGAGCTACCGTAATAACGGGACTCGATTCAGCGCCACCAGGTATCCTCCTGTGGCGCGCAATTCTGCAATGGCTCGGTGGTATCGGTATTATCGCAATGGCAATCGCCGTCCTGCCTATGTTGCGCGTCGGCGGTATGCAGCTCTTTCACATGGAATCATCTGATACTTCGGAAAAAGTATTGCCGCGCACGGCCCAAATCACTGCCTGGATTGCCGTAATATATCTCGCACTGACGTTGCTTTGTGCTCTCGCGTACTGGCTTGCCGGAATGAATGGATTTGATGCTTGGACGCACGCCATGACGACGATCGCGACAGGCGGTTTCTCCACACATGATGGATCGATCGGGTACTTTGCAAGCCCGACAATTGATGCCATCGCCACGACCTTCATGTTGGCCGGCGCTCTTCCATTTGTGCTTTATCTTCGCTTCATTCGCGGTCAACGCCGAGCCCTTTTTTCCGATAGCCAAGTCAAGCTGTTCGCGCTGTTGGTATTGGTTGCAGTCGGAGCTACATCTCTCTTCCTCATCACCACTTTGGATATGGGCCCAATATTCGCCGTCCGTTATGCGGCTTTTAACGTCGTCTCGATGATGACGGGCACCGGATATGCTACCGCCGACTTTAGCCAATGGGGCAGCTTTGCAATCGTGTTACTATTTTTCGTTATGTTTACCGGCGGCTGTGCAGGGTCGACGACATGTGGTCTGAAGGTATTTCGCCTTCAGGTTCTTGCCGGCACAGCGATAACCCAAATTCGACAGCTAACTCAGCCACACGGCGTGTTCATCACCTACTACAACGGCAAGCCGGTTCCCAAATCAGCAATCGATTCGGTGATGAGTTTTTTCTTCCTCTACGTCGCGTGTTTCACGATACTGGCTGTCGCCCTTGGGTTGACCGGCTTGGACTTTCTGACCGCCGCATCTGGGGCCGCTTCGGCGATCGCCAATGTCGGTCCTGGATTGGGGCCGATCATCGGCCCTGCTGGGACGTTTGCCCCGCTTAGTGACGCCGCCAAATGGATACTGGCCGCTGGCATGCTCCTCGGTCGTTTGGAACTGCTTACAGTTTTGGTATTACTGGCACCGGCCTTCTGGCGGCGCTAGGCAAGCCGAACATCAAGACGGAAAACGCGCATGACACCGATTGAACTCATCGAGAAACTAGTTGCTTTCGACACTGTGTCCGCAAATTCCAACCTTGAGCTGATTGACTTCGTCAGGGACTATTTGGCAGAGCAAGGCGTTGAAGCTCGGGTTCTGCTCAACGACGAAAAGACCAAGGCGAACCTGCTGGCAACGATCGGCCCATCGATTGCAGGTGGCGTCGCGCTTTCGGGCCACACCGATGTAGTCCCTGTGGTCGGCCAACCATGGGACACCGACCCTTTTACAGTGGTTAAACGTGAAGGTAAGCTCTTTGGCCGCGGAACTGCGGACATGAAAAGCTATATCGCCATCGCACTGGCGTTGGTTCCAGAAATGCTGGCGCAACCACTCAAGCACCCCATTCATCTCGCGCTCTCCTACGACGAGGAAATCGGCTGTCGTGGCGCACCTCATCTCATCGCAGCAATGGTCGAGGGCTTACCGCGGCCAAGAGCGGTAATCGTTGGCGAACCGACGGATATGCGCGTCGTTAATGCCCATAAAGGGGCGAGCACCTACTCTACTGAAGTGACCGGACACGAAGTACATTCAAGCCAACCGCATCGTGGTGTAAGCGCCGTCATGACCGGCGCTCGTCTGATCTCATTCCTCGACGATATTGCCGCTGAAAAACGCGCGACTGCCGATCCGACATGTGGCTTTGATCCGCCTTATTCGACAATTCATGTCGGTACGGTGCAGGGCGGAACCGCATTCAACATCGTCTCACGTCACTGCGAATTTGAATGGGAGATGCGTAATATCCCCGGGGATGATCCGGACGCAGTTTTCCAACGCTTCAAACGGCTATGCACGGACGAGATCGAGCCCGCCATGCACGTGATAGCGCCGGAGACCGGAATTGCATCACGGAGCATAGCGGGTGTGTCCGGGCTTGCGGCTGTGGAGAACTCCGAAGCGGAAGCCTTGGCTAAAACGCTTAGCGGCGCAAACCGCAGCTACACCGTCGCGTATTTGACTGAGGCCGGCCTATTCCAGCGCGCCGGGATGGCAGCGATTGTCTGTGGTCCCGGATCCATCGATCAGGCCCACCAGCCCAACGAATGGATTTCGCTTGAGCAGATCGAAGCTTGCACCGGCTTCATGCACAAGCTCATCGAAAGTTTGCGGTAAGGCACCTGCTTCTATTTCAAAAACCCAGCGAGATGTTTGCGGATCTGCTCTTCCATGACACCGTCGAAATCGGTCATTAGCGCTTCAGTCAGCGTAAACCACGTCTTTTCGCGCGCAGAGAGCGTAATGTTTTCGGCAACAGTCAGACTGCGTTGTGCCTTGGCTTCAGCCCGAGATTTCAGTTGCCGATTGGAGTCGACCGCCTCCACGGCAAGCCTAATCCGAGCGTCATAGCGCTCCGACTGATCAGTCGTGAACAGCCCCTTCAATCCAGTACTTTTCTTGAGTGAAACTTCAACGACAGACGCTTCGATGATGGTTACAACTGCTCTACCAGAAGCGCCGGCAGCCTGAAGACGATCTGCGGCCCATCGCTCTGCTGCTATTGCCGGCGGCACTGGAAATTCATGTTCAACATTGGGTGCCTGCAAGGACGGCTCATAGGCAACAATGACATCGATCGCAGCGACATCCAGCAAGATTGGCGGTAAATGGGAGAATGTGATTTCCGAAAATGCGCGACGCTCAATAGGTGTTTCACAGGCAGCGACGGTCAAGAATAGAAGAGATATCAGCCCACGCCAAACGCGGTTCGCACGATTTGGCGTCATGAGGTAATCAGTGTTGCACGTACTCAAGGTCAAGATTCCTTTAGGCTCGCTAATTCAGCATCGTCAAAACTTTGACTGCTACTACAAAACTGACAAGTGACGACAATTTTGCCCTCGATAGTAAGATCGTCAATTTCATCAGGCGGCAACGCAGCCAAAATTGACGCGGCGCGATCCCGTGAACAGCGGCACGAGAAAGCAAGTGGCCGCGTTCGGTATACGCGGACACCGTCCTCGTGAAAGAGCCGAAAGAGTATAGTTTCAGGGGCAAGATCGGGCGAAAGTAAATCGTTAGATTTTATCGTTGCCATAAATGCGAGCGCGCGGTGCCAAGCGTCCTCCGTAAACTCATGTTCCGCACTCAACTCGTCCTCCGGTTCGCGCTGAACCATGAGCGCCCCGGCGCGCCAACATCCGTCAAAGGTCTTGTCGGCGCCAACCAGAACCGCTGCAGAAAATTGCTGGGATTGCTGGAAATAATGGTGAACACAGTCGCCAATCGTGCGGCCTTGCAGCTCTACCATACCTTGGTATTGCCGCTCGGGATCACCAACGTCCACAGTGAAGGCAATGTAGCCGGCGCCAATAAGCCGCTGCACCGGCGCGGCGGCAACAGCTTCATCATCCGGCACGGTCCCCTCAACATTAGCATAACCACGCATGCCACCCTCAGAGGTGACATCCGCCACTAACATTCGGACAGGCCCGTCCCCCTTTATCTGGAGAGAAAATACGCTGTCGTATTTGAGCGCCGCCGCTAGTGCAGCGGTCATCGCCAAGCACTCGCCGAGCAAGCGCGCAACTGGCGGCGGATAGTCGTGTCGCTTCAGAATTTCGTCAACCGTGGGTCCAAGGCGCACCAGCCTGCCATGCAACGCGGAAGCTTCAATCTGAAAAGGTTGAACCAAATCGTCGACAAGTGTGGTCAAGCAAAACACCACGACAAAATTCCCTTTTGGGCATGAAGACGGTTCTCGGCTTCATCCCACACGACAGACTGCTGCCCATCGATCACGCTTGCCGTTACTTCTTCGCCGCGATGAGCTGGCAGGCAGTGCATGAACAGGGCGTCGGATTTAGCACGCGCCATTTGTTGGTCATCCACCTGAAAAGGCCGCAGCAAACTGTTCCGGCTCTCCGATTCGTCACCCATCGAAAGCCATACGTCGGTAACGACACAGTCGGCCCCCGCCACTGCTTCAGCGACATCCCTAGTCAGATGCACGTTGCCGCCGTTCTGCTTTGCCCAGACCAACACCTCTTCAGACGGAGACAACGTGTCTGGACAAGCGATACGCAGCTCGAAGCCAAAGGCGACGGCAGCGTGAATCCAGCTTGTCACCACGTTATTGCCGTCACCGCTCCAGGCGACGATCTGGTCGCGGACCGATCCGCGGCGCTCCTCAAACGTCATCACGTCGGCCATGACCTGGCAGGGATGCGTCTTGTCTGTCAACCCATTGATGACGGGCACACTAGCGTGCGCCGCGAGTTCTTCCAGCTTCTCGTGCGCGCTGGTGCGAATCATGATGGCATCAACATAGCGTGAGAGAACACGAGCCGTATCGGCGATGCTCTCACCCCGGCCCAAATGAGTTTCATCGGGCGAGAGAACGACCGCATCACCGCCCAGCTGGCGCATACCGACATGGAAGCTGACCCGAGTCCGGGTCGATGGCTTCTCGAAAACCATTGCCAACATCTTGCCTTCTAGCGGGCGTGGGTTATCGGTCGAACCGTCCTTGAACGCTACTCCGCGCGCCAAAATATCGCGTAGCGTCGCCTCGTCGAACTGGTCGATATCGAGGAAATGTCTGGGCTCAGCCACCTTCAGAGGTCCATTCACTTGCCACTTGACCGAGAATTGCGACCGCTTCATCCACGTGTTGTTCCTCGACCGTCAACGGTGGAAGCAAGCGCACGACATTGTCGGCAGCAACGACCGTCAGCAAACCCGCCTCGCGGAGCCGCGTCATCATATCGCCGTTGGGGACAATGCATTTTAGGCCCAGCATGAGCCCCATTCCGCGCCAAGATTCAAATATATTTGGGTACGCGTCCACAAGGCCGCTGAGCTTCGCCTGAAAAGATCGGGCAACAGTGTGAACTTTTCCAAGAAAGCCGTCGCCCAAGATGACGTCGAGTACCGCATTGCTAACCGCCATCGCGAGCTGGTTGCCGCCAAATGTGCTGCCGTGCAGACCGGCGGTCATACCGCGCGCTGCATCTTCCGTGGCGAGCACGGCGCCCATCGGGAAACCACCACCAATTCCTTTTGCAGTCGCAATGACGTCTGGCTTGATACTGTCCCACTCATAGGCCCAAAGTTTTCCGGTTCGCCCCATACCGCTCTGCACTTCATCGAGAAACAGCAAAAGATTGAACTCGTCTGCCGTCGCGCGCAGGCCCTGCAGAAACTGCGCGTCGGGAACATTCATTCCACCCTCGCCTTGAACCGGTTCGATAAGGATCGCCGCTGTTTCGCCGGTTATCGCTGCACGAAGTTCATTAAGGTTGCC
>CAVOAK010000013.1:0-32518 GCA_963693665.1 Alphaproteobacteria bacterium
ACGCGTCATCCAATCCCACCACGCAATGTTGTTGGGCACTCAGATGTCGCTCCATCGCGAAAACAAGACCCGGGTGAGCTATTCGATTGGCGACGGTTGGCGGCCGCAGGTGCTGGCTTATGGCCAAAACCGGCAACGAAAATTGTGGGGGAAACGGCTGAAATGCTAGCCAAATTCGGCTACGACATATCCTCGATGGATTCAATCACAGCTTTCCAACGTCATTTCCAACAGAGCAACATAACTGGAATTGCAGACGACGAGACGAATGCGCTCGCCGTCAGCCTTCTGCGACTGATTGAATGACGCGCCGATAATGCGTACATTTTGTCTGCCAGACGGTCGGATGGCCGCTCTTGCTGTGGGCAACCGCAGCAAGGGAGGAAAGTCCGGGCTCCACGGAAACACGGTGCCGGGTAACACCCGGCGGGGGTAACCCTAGGGAAAGTGCCACAGAAAGCAAACCGCCTGCTCACAGATCTGTGAGCAGGTAAGGGTGAAAGGGTGCGGTAAGAGCGCACCGCGCAGACGGCAACGTCAGCGGCACGGCAAACCCCACCAGGAGCAAGACCAAGTAGGGGCGGCAGGTTGGTATCGACGCGGGGGTAACCTTGCTGAACATACTGGCAAGTGGGTTTCCGAACCGCTGCCCGGGTCGGTCGCGCGAGGCGTCCGGTAACGGGCGTCCCAGATGAATGGCCATCCCACGTTGTTGGTAGCTTCGGCAGTCGACGACGTGGACAGAACCCGGCTTACAGACCGTCTGGTATTTTTTTGTTCAAGTTAATTGCAGGTGAAGGCCTGTATTCACTGCATGCGTTCGGGTTAGTGCGGTTTTCCCTGTTCGAAAAATGACATGTCGCCCCGATCGTGTCACTGCTTGCCTTCCGTTGCCTTTTAAAGAATATAATTCGAACATAAAGTGAACAAATGGGACATTGAATATTGTTGCCTCGATGGTCAAATTCAAATTTTGTTTTTAAAATATTTTCTTTAGCGTAATTTGTACTTGAGGGGCGCGCTCAGCACTATAAGTTCTTTAGTGTATTACTACTTGATCCCATTGACTTTTACTTTATTCCCATGATATCCCAAATTGTCCCAATATAGGTAACTTATACGGCAGTTATGGCGGCGTGTCATTTTTTGTCGACACGAGGTTGCTCCGGGACAGGGAACGGAATTTAGAAATAGGGTTGAGCGGGTCCCGGTATGGCGCTGTTTACGGGAACTTTTGAAAACAAAATCGACCGCAAGGGACGGGTGTCTCTTCCGGCCGACTTCCGCACGGAGTTGCCCGACGGCGACGACCGAGTCGTCTATGTCTATCGATCGCCAAAATGGGCTGCGTTGGAGGCATGTGACAAAAATTTCATGCAACGGCTCGCAGACAGCCTCGACCAACTCAACATGTTTTCCGACGAGGAAGATGATCTGGGTGCGACGCTTGTTGCAGATGCGCGGCGTATCATTCTTGACGGCGAAGGTCGTTTCATTCTGCCATCTCTTTTTATTGATTTCGCCGACCTTAACGACCGCGCCGTTTTCGTTGGCCGCGGGTCTAGGTTTCAGATTTGGGCGCCGGTTGCCTTTGCTAACTATTCAACTGCCGCCCGCGAACGGGCACGCGGGCGCACGATTAACCTTTCGCGCCCGGACACGGGTAACCTGGACGGCGGCAGCCCGGACAGCGGCAAATGACTGCGGCGCGCCCACAAACGCATCATGTTCCGGTCATGTTGGCCGAGGTGATCGAATCCTTGGCACCGCGTAATGGTGGCCGATATGTGGATGGCACCTTTGGCGGCGGCGGTTATTCTGAGGCGATTCTTGAAAAGGCTGACTGCACGGTTTGGGGGATTGATCGTGACAGCACCGCCGTTTCGGCTGGACACGCGCTTTCCAAGCGTCATCAAGGCCGCTTCAACGCCATACATGGCTGCTTCGGTGACATGACCCAGCTACTCCGGCAGTCCAACGTGGACGCAGTAGACGGTATTGCGTTAGATCTTGGTCTATCCTCAGTGCAACTAGATGACGCAAAACGCGGTTTCTCATTTCGTGCTGACGGTCCTCTGGACATGCGAATGGACCGCGACAGCGGCACTCCAAGCGCTGCGGATTTACTCAATACGGCAGACGAAAAGGTTCTTGCCGACATTATTTGGCGTCTCGGAGAGGAGCGACACTCGCGACGGATTGCGCGAGCGATCGTCCAGCACCGCCAAATCGACCCCATTACACGGACGAGCCAACTAGCAGAGATTGTTCGCAGCATGGTTCCACATGCGAAGGATCGCATCGATCCGGCGACACGAACATTCCAGGCTCTAAGAATTTACGTGAACGACGAACTTGGCGAGCTAGAACGCGGACTCTTGGCGGCTGAAGAGATGCTTGCGGTGGACGGCCGGCTGGTTGTCGTGTCATTTCATTCGTTAGAAGATCGGGCGGTAAAGCAATTTCTTCGCTCCCGCAGTGGCAGAAATGCAGGCACATCACGCCACTTACCTCCGCAAGAAACCACAAAACCCCCAACATTTAGACTTCTTGGTCGAGGCCTCGTTAGACCAAACAACCGCGAAATAACTGCTAATCCGCGCGCCCGGTCCGCCGGTCTTCGCGCAGCGACGCGAACAGCTGCACAAGCTTGGTCCAACGAGGCTGCAGCATGAAAACATTTGCAGTCGTCGTTTGGTTTGGGCTGGCATGTGCCGCCGGGTTCGCCTTGTTCAACGTGACCTTCAAGGTCGAAAAACTTGAGGCTGAATTAGGCGAACTCAATCGACAAATACTCGACGACCAACAATCTATCCACATCTTAAAAGCTGAATGGAGTTACCTCGATCGCCCCGAACGCCTTGAAACTCTGGCCGACAGTTATTTGCCAGAGTTCAAAACAGACCGCGCCCCGGTTTCAATTAGAATAGAGCTGCTGCCAACGCGTAATGCCAAAGAAGCGTACGTCCCTAGTGCAGCGCTTTCAGCAAGTGACGCGAAGACAACGATCGGTAAGCGACAATGATCGCGTTTGCAATACATCGCACCATTCGCAAAAGTTATGGAGTGCCTAGTTCACCGGAGCATTCTGTTCCGCGTACTGGCGGCCGATCTGCGCCGGCCATTGAAACCGGGCGCACACGAATTCTCATGATGGTCGGCCTCGCCGTCTTTGCGTTTACCTCGATTTGTGTACGCCTGGTTGACCTTGCAATGTTTCAAGTCGCCGAAGAGCCGGCAACTGCAAGAGCGGCCTATAAAGCAGGAGTCACGACCCAACGCGGCGACATCGTCGACCGAAACGGTGTGCTCCTTGCGACGAATCTTACCACTGCGTCCTTGTACGCAAAGCCAAATGAAATTTCCAACGGCGACGAAATCGCTAACCAACTAGCGACGGTGCTGCCCGACCTCGACGTACAAAGCGTTGCTGCAAAGTTAAACGGTGACGGTCGGTTCATGTGGATTCGACGCAACCTCACTCCGCGCCAGCAATGGCGGGTCAATCGGTTGGGTCAACCCGGACTCGATTTCCAAACTGAGGAAGCACGGGTCTACCCACAAGGGGCCCTCGGTGCCCATTTACTTGGCTACGCAGACATCGACAATAAAGGGCTTGCTGGCATTGAGAAGGCGTACGACGAATCCCTTCGCACCAATCGAGACCCGGTTCAGGTTTCGCTCGATATTCGCGTTCAACATGTCCTACGCGATGAACTCAGTCGCGCCGTTGCCGAATTCGCAGCAGTCGGCGCAGCTGGAATTATCCTAAATGTGAAAAATAGCGAAGTCATTGCATTGGTTTCACTCCCCGATTTTGACCCCAATCATCCGTCCGACGCGGCGGACAACCAGCGTTTCAACCGGGCCACCCTCGGTGTCTATGAAGTCGGTTCCACATTCAAAATTTTCACAACCGCTATCGCGTTAGATACTGGCGTTGTCGATCTATCTGGCGGGTACGATGCGACACAACCGATCCGCATTTCACGTTTCACCATTCGCGATTTCCACCCAGAGGCTCGATGGTTATCGGTTCCGGAAATATTTATGCATTCGTCCAACATTGGGGCCGCAAAGATGGCTCTCGACTTTGGTGGAGAAACTCAGCGAGCCTATCTGAGTCAGCTCGGATTGTTGGACAGCTTACCAATTGCGCTTGCCGAGACTGGCGCTCCCATGATCCCGCGCCCGTGGCGTTCAATCAACACGATGACTATTGGCTTTGGTCACGGCATTGCAATTAGCGCATTGCATCTAGCGGCCGGTGCAGCGGCGACGATAAACGGCGGTCTCTATAATCCCCCCACTTTTGTGATGGGACCTCATAACGCGTCTGAGACGTCACCGGCAGGGCGGCGGGTATTTTCTGAAGCGACGTCCCTAAAAATGCGAAAGTTGATGAGATTGGTCGTCGAAAAGGGAACTGGCCGCAAGGGTGCGGCACCAGGCTATCTCGTCGGTGGCAAAACTGGAACGGCAGAGACTCTTTCCGCCGGCAATTACAGCAGCGATAGGCTTTTATCGTCGTTCGTCGGCGCATTCCCGATGAACGATCCTCGCTACCTCGTCCTGGTCATGCTGGACAGCCCAAAAGGCAACACGAAGACAAAAGGCTTTGCGACCGGCGGCTGGACAGCCGCACCAGTGGTAAGTCGGGTTGTTCAGAGAATGGCGCCCTTTGTGGCAATTGTACCAATAGATGAAGGTGCGCCTGAGGTGCGGCGCGAACTTGCGATCGAGATCACCCCCAAGAGGCTACGCCTTGCTACTTACTGAACTCATCGCTGAAGGCAACACAGTGCCAAATCCGGGCATTCCCGACGATACCGAAGTCGCCGGACTCACCGCAGATAGTCGAGATGTCCGGAAAGGGTTTTTATTCGCTGCCATTCAGGGCACGCAGGCCGATGGCCGATCATATATCGGTGACGCGATTAGCGCCGGTGCTGTTGCAATTCTAACCCAGGCAGGCGGGGTCCATGAAAACATCGACACCAATATCCCGGTAATTACTGATGCCAATCCACGCCAACGCTTCGCCCGTATGGCTGCCCGTTTCTACAATTCACAGCCGTCAACGATTGCCGCCGTTACCGGAACGAATGGCAAGACGTCCGTTGTACACTTTGCCCAGCAATTGTGGGCTTCGCTTGGTTGCAAGGCAGCTGCACTCGGTACTCTTGGCGTAATCGGCACCGACTTGACCGATGACTTCAAACTAACAACTCCCGATCCAGTCAAGCTTCATCAAACGCTGTTTGAGTTGCAGAAATTAGGTATCGATTACGTCGCCTGTGAAGCATCCAGTCATGGGCTCGCCCAGTATCGCCTTGATGGCCTGAAAATCAAGGCCGGCGCATTTACCAATCTATCCCGTGACCATCTAGACTACCATCAAACCACAGGAGCATATCGCACCGCCAAACTTCGACTTTTCAACGAGCTCGTTCCGGACGATGGGACGATTGTCGTCAACATTGACTCCGATATGTATGCCGCAATAGCTGAGATCGCCAACGAGCGCTCGCTACAACGGATCACCTACGGGTTCGAAGCCAGCGATCTTCATTGCTTTGAGGCGATACCAAGCGAGGGCGGTTGGCACATCAAGCTCAATGTTCTCGGCACGGTTTATGGGATCGAGTTTCCGCTACACGGACGTTTTCAAATCGCCAATGCGCTTTGCGCGGCCGGATTGGTCATTGCCTGCGGTATCAACCCTGGAGATGTGATCCCTCTCCTCGCTGACCTGAAAGTAGTACCAGGACGCATGGAGCGAGCGGCCTTTCTTGAAGGCGGTGCGCAAATATTTGTCGACTACGCCCATACGCCAGAGGCGCTCAGGACAGCATTGAAATCCCTGCGCGCGCATATCAGCGGCCGCATCGTCGTTGTCTTTGGCTGCGGTGGCGACCGCGACAAAGGAAAGCGACCGGAGATGGGAGAAATCGCCTGTTCGCTCGCCGATACAGTCATCGTCACCGACGACAATCCACGCAGTGAAGATGCGACTGCGATTAGGCAAGATATACTTCGCGCCTGCCCAACGGCACGCGAAATTGGCGACCGCTCGACGGCCATTCTCACCGGCGTTGAATTACTGCATCCAGGCGATGTTCTCTTTGTCGCCGGAAAAGGTCATGAAACGGGGCAAATCATTGACCAAAAAACATTACTTTTCAATGATATGAACGTCATACGCGATGCCGTACGCGTACATGAGAGAGTGCCCTCATGACCCCGTTGTGGACAAGCATAGACGCTGATATCGCCACCAGCGGACAAAGTACTGCAGCCTGGCAGGCAAGCGGCGTCTCAATCGACAGTCGGTCGGTCGAGGCAGGAGATCTATTCATCGCCATCGCTGGCCCAACTTTCGATGGTCATCAGTATGTCGAGAATGCATTTGCCGGTGGTGCCGTGGCAGCGCTCGTCACAACAAAGTGGGCGGCAGGGCAAGACGGATGTGGCGCGGAAAACCCACTATTGCCGGTCGCAGATACATTGGAAGGGCTTGAGAATCTAGCGCAAGCCGCTCGTAAACGTTGCACTGCCCGTATCGCGGCAATTACTGGAAGCGCGGGAAAAACCGGCACCAAGGATATGTTGGCCAAAGCGCTGGCGTCGCAAGGTCGGGCTACCTCAACGCGAGGCAATCTGAATAATCACCTGGGGCTTCCTTTGAGCCTGGCGCGCATGCCGGCAGACAGTGAATTTGGCGTGTTCGAATTAGGCATGAGTCACTCCGGCGAAATTGGTCATCTCGCCAACCTTGCTCAGCCACATGTGGCAGTTATCACCAATGTCGAAGCGGCTCATCTGGCGTTCTTCGAATCCGAGCAAGAAATAGCCGACGCCAAGGCAGAGATATTTCAGAATATGGATGCCACAGGCGCAGCACTTCTCAACAGGGACAACAGGCATTTCCAGCGACTTCGCGACCATGCCGAACGCAATCGCGTTGAGCAGATATTCAGCTTTGGCGCACATGTCGATGCGGAGTTCCGCCTGTTAGATTGTGTTACTACTTCACTGGGCAGCAACGTCCGCGCATCAATCTTAGGTGAAATCGTCGAGTATAATGTCGGACTGCCGGGTCGGCATTTGGTGCAAAATAGCCTTGCCGTCATTGGTGTGTCGTATTTGCTCGGCGCCGACCTGCAGGCAACAGCCTCCGCGCTGGCCGACGTGCAGCCAGCAAAAGGGCGCGGCCTCCATCACACAGTCACTATTGCGGGCGGTGATTTCGAACTCATCGACGAGAGCTACAACGCTAATCCGGCTTCCATGCGCGCAGCGATTGAAGTGCTGGCGAAAGCACACCCAGGACCGGGAGGTCGGCGCATTGCAGTACTAGGAGATATGCTCGAACTGGGCCCCGACGCGCCAGCGCTTCATAGAAGCCTTGCCGAGGACCTCGCAAATAACGACGTCGATATCGTATTTCTGGCCGGAGAGCATATGGCGATGCTCGCCAACGCAGTGCCCGCACAAACAATCGGCACCTACGAGGCTACTTCTGATCAACTGATCGACTCCATCAAAGTCGCCGTATCACCAGGCGACGTGGTGTTGGTTAAGGGATCATTGGGAAGCAAAATGACTCGCATCATCGATGCATTACTGGCCATCGATTTGCCGTTAAATCGTCAGCACCCCACCGGTTCTGGGGCGTAGAGATTTATCATGCTGTTTAATTTACTCGCACCTCTCGCAGACGATCTCCAGGCTTTCAACCTGTTCCGATACATTACGTTTCGGACGGGTGGCGCCATCATGACAGCGTTGCTGCTGAGTTTCCTCGCTGGCCCGGCAATTATCTCATGGCTTAAATCACAACAAGGATCTGGCCAACCAATTCGTGAAGATGGGCCGGAGAGCCATTTCGCGAAAGCAGGAACGCCGACGATGGGCGGGTTCCTTATACTGCTGGCGATCATTGTCAGCACTTTGCTTTGGGCCGACATTACGAGCGCCTATGTTTGGTTGGTCCTACTCGTCACCATCGGCTTTGGCCTCGTCGGGTTTGCCGACGATTATCTGAAGATTTTACACCAAAATACACGGGGCTTGCCTGGCAAGCTGAAACTCCTGATTGAAGTAGGCATCGCCGTCGCAGCTGCCTTATGGCTCGTATCTATCAGTAGCGAGCCACTCGCATCTGGGCTCGCATTGCCATTCTTCAAATCGGTCCTCATTGACCTCGGTTGGTTCTTTATTCCCTTTGCCGTCATCGTAATGGTAGGGGCGTCAAATGCAGTTAATCTCACCGATGGTCTCGATGGGCTTGCAATCGTCCCAGTCATGATCGGTGCCGGTTGTTTTGGTTTCATCGCCTACTTTGTAGGCAACGCAGTTTTTGCAAACTATCTACAAGTTTTACACGTCCCTGGAACCGGCGAACTTGCCGTGTTTTGTGGTGCGTTGGTTGGGGCGAGTCTTGGCTTTTTATGGTTCAACGCGCCGCCGGCGATGGTGTTCATGGGCGATACGGGGTCACTGGCCGTCGGTGGCGCATTGGGCGCGATCAGTGTGATCACAAAGCATGAGTTGGTGCTGGTGATTATCGGTGGTGTCTTCGTACTCGAAACTGTCTCGGTCATCGTTCAAGTGGTTTCGTTTCGCCTGACGGGCAAGCGAGTTTTTGCCATGGCGCCCCTGCATCATCATTTCGAGAAAAAGGGTTGGGCAGAGTCAACGATCGTCATCCGATTTTGGATTATTGCCCTAATTCTCGCGTTGATTGGGCTTTCGACACTGAAACTGAGATGAGGCGACGGTGATCGAAACTCCCGAATTCTCAGGAAAGACAGTTGCTGTCATGGGCCTTGGACGCTCTGGGTTGGCCGCGGCACATGCACTCCAACGCAGCGGTGCCTATGTTTGGGCATGGGACGATGATGAAGCGAACCGTGAGATCGAAAACGATCTCACCATCACAGACCTCGCGGACGCCGACTGGAGCCGTATTGAGACATTGATCCTGAGCCCGGGCATTCCACACACTTATCCCGCGCCGCATCCGGTGGCAGCCCGCGCGCGCGCTGCCGGCGTAGACATAATCAGTGATGTAGAAGTCTTAGTACGAGCGCAGCGAGATACCGGTTATGTCGGCGTCACCGGAACGAACGGCAAATCGACGACGACGGCCCTGATAAGCCATATTCTCGAAGCAAACGGCATGCGTGTCCAAGCTGGCGGAAATCTCGGCATACCAGCGCTCGAACTCGAAGCGATCGAACAACCGGGTTTTTATATTCTCGAGATGTCTTCATATCAGCTCGAATTGACTCGCTCCGCCGAATTCGATGTCGCAGTCCTCGGCAATATCAGTGCTGATCATCTCGATCGCCACGGCGGACTAGATGGCTATATCGCTGCAAAAAAGATGATATTCCAAAGTCAGCGTGCAGGCGCCATCGCGGTCATCGGCGTGGATGACGAGCGATGCGCAAAGATATTTCATGACCTCAAGACTGCCGGGCATCTCCGAGTTATTCCCATTTCCGGACAACAGGAAGTTGCTGCCGGCGTCTATGCGATCGACGGTGTTCTCTACGACGACCTTGAGGGCCTTCGCACCCCCATTTTATCTCTCGACAACGTGCCGGCCCTGCCCGGCGCGCATAACGCGCAGAACGCCGCCGCAGCGTATTGCGCGGCCCGTTCTGTCGGTCTCGCTGCCAGTGAAATCTCCGGAGCCATGAGCAATTTTCAAGGTCTCGCACACCGGCAGCAAATCGCTGCAATTATCGATGACGTTCGCTACATAAATGATTCAAAAGCGACCAACCCCGATGCAACGGCACGCGCGTTGGCTTGTTACAAATCGATTTATTGGATCGCTGGCGGGCTTGCAAAGGAAGGCGGCCTGAAGCCAATCGAGCCGCATCTCCCAAACATCCGTCGCGCCTTTCTAATCGGCGAATCAGCAGAACGAATTGCGTCGGAGTTTGGCGAGCATCTTAGTTCAAGTCTTAGCCGCGATCTCGCCAGCGCCGTTACTGCTGCTCACGCACAGGCCAGCGAGGACCAGTGTCCTGAGGCAGTTGTGCTTCTGTCGCCTGCATGTGCGTCGTTCGATCAATTCGCAAACTTCGAGGCTCGCGGCCGGGAATTCTGCCGCCTCGTTGCAGCGCTTCCGGGTGCAAAGCGGCTTGTCCTCAATACAGGCGAGACTGCGTAATGGCATTCATCGCTCGTACAGACAGATCGGTTTTGGGCCGCTGGTGGTGGACAGTCGATCGCTGGACGCTCGTCTGCCTCTTTCTGCTGGCAACCTTTGGCCTGTTGCTAAGCTTTGCGGCAAGTCCACCAGTGGCCGAGCGAATTGGCCTTGAGCCACTATACTTCGTCCGTCGTCACGCGACTTACTTGCCTGCAGCAATGGCAATTATGATTGTCATGTCATTGCAGCAACCGCGGCAAATTCGCCGGGCGGGTGTCATCCTGTTCGCCGTTTCTTTGCTTTTGTTATCGGCAACTGCTGTCTTCGGTGTCGAAATCAAAGGCGCGACGCGCTGGATAACGCTGGCCGGCATTTCCATACAGCCGTCAGAATTCATAAAGCCCGCTTTCGCCATCGTAGCGGCATGGATGTTCGCTGCGCAACGCCAGGATGAGGGCATTCCCGGCAATCTGATTTCATCGATCCTGCTTGCGCTCATACTGACGTTTTTGATTGCGCAACCGGACATAGGTCAATCGGGGCTCATTGCCATTGTCTGGTTTGGCCAATGGTTTTTGGCCGGTCTGCCAATGATATGGGTAGCCGCACTAGGCGCAGTTGGCGTCGCCGGATTGACTTCCTCGTACTTTATCTTTCCTCACGTCACTAGCCGAATAGACCGCTTCCTGGATCCGGCCGTAGGTGACAACTATCAAATTGACCGTGCCTTCGAGGCGTTCACAAACGGTGGCTTGTTAGGTCGCGGACCGGGAGAGGGAACAGTCAAGGCACTTCTGCCAGACGCCCACGCCGATTTTATATTTGCGGTTGTTGGTGAAGAGTTTGGCTTACTTGCCTGCATGATCATTGTTGCGATGTTCGCCTTCATTGTCCTACGTGGATTTGTGCTCGCACTTCGAGACGAAAATCTATTTGTTATTCTTGCTGTTTCTGGACTTTTAGCTCAGTTCGGCCTTCAAGCCCTTATCAACATGGCCTCAGCACTAAGCCTTATGCCAACAAAGGGTATGACGCTGCCCTTCGTATCTTACGGCGGCTCATCAATGATGGCGCTAGCGATTGGAATGGGTATGGTTCTCGGATTGACACGTCGACGTGTCGGGGCAAACTCGTGAACGCCGGGCGCAACCCAGTCGTGCTTGCTACGGGCGGTACTGGCGGCCACATATTTCCTGCCCAAGCTTTGGCGGTAGAATTACGGCAACGCGATTACGGCTTGGTTCTTATCACCGACCGGCGCGGCTTCAATGTTGGCAGTTCGATCGACCAGATAGAAACATACCGCGTTCAGGCTGCAGGGGTCAGTGGACGCGGCTTAGCTGGCCGTCTTTCTGCGACAGCGCAGCTTGGAATCGGGTTAGCTCAGGCCCATATGATTTTGCGGCGCCTTCGGCCATCGGCTGTGGTCGGCTTCGGTAGCTATGCCTCGGTCCCGAGCGTGCTTGCCGCATCATTTCTTTCCATACCAACTGTCATACACGAGCAAAATGCTGTCCTTGGCCGTGCCAACCGCTTTCTTGCACGCCGCGCGACCCGCGTTGCAACTGCATTCGAGAGCGTTTCAGAACTCGGAGAAACGCAACTGGAGAAGGCGACTTGGACCGGCAATCCGGTTCGTCCTGATATTGTCAGCGTGCGCAATTCCCCCTACCCCTCACCCGGCAAAGAGGGTCCACTCCGTCTCCTGGTAACTGGAGGAAGTCAGGGCGCGCATGTTTTTTCTACTGTCGTGCCGGCTGCGTTAGCGACACTCAACGCTCCTTTGCGCGCGCGCTTACGTGTCAGCCAGCACTGTCGCCCAGAAGATCAAGCGACGGTTTCAAAAGGTTACCGCGACGCTGGAATTGATTGTGATGTCTCGACGTTCTTCGACGACATGGCTGAGCGTTTCGCCGCCACCCACCTGTTGATTTGCCGAGCTGGCGCCTCGACGATGGCAGAGCTAACGACCGCTGGTCGACCGGCAATTCTGGTCCCCTATCCGCACGCAATTGACAACCACCAGTCCGAAAATGCTGCTCGCCTATGCGATGCTGGCGGAGGCTGGATGATTCAAGAAGAGGCGTTCACGCCAGAAGTATTGAGTAATCGGCTAAACTCCCTTCTCTCGCCTCCGGCCAAACTGGATATTGCTGCGCGTTGCGCTGCAAAGATTGGCATGCCTGACGCAGCAACGCGACTTGCCGAACTGGTCACCGGTTTAATCGGAACTAATGGCGCAAACGTCCGATCCTCCAAGCCAGCTATGGAGGCCATGGGATGAGAGCTATGCCGCTCACCATTGGTACAATCCACTTCGTTGGCATCGGTGGAATCGGTATGTCGGGGATCGCCGAGATACTGCACAATCTCGGCTATACGGTTCACGGCAGCGACATCGCCGAAAGCCCGAATGTGCGCCGACTGCGTGCACTTGGCATTCAGATCGTAGTCGGTCATGGGGCTGAGAATGTGGGCGACGCACAAGTCGTCGTGGTGTCTTCGGCAATTCAAGCTGGGAATCCAGAAGTTGATGCCGCCAATGCCAACCTAATTCCAGTCGTCCAGCGAGCCGAAATGCTTGCCGAATTGATGCGCCTTTCATGGTCGATTGCTGTAGGTGGCACTCATGGGAAGACAACAACAACGTCTTTAATTGCTGCACTTCTAGATGCTGCCGGGTTCGATCCAACGGTAATTAACGGCGGCATTATTAACGCCTACGGGACAAACGCTCGCCTAGGCGAGGGCGAATGGCTTGTAGCCGAAGCAGACGAGTCCGACGGTACATTCGTCAAACTTCCCGCAACGATCGCCATTGTCACGAACATTAATCCCGAACATCTAGATTTTTACGGCTCGTTCGACGAATTAAAGAACGCGTTCCGGACGTTCGTGCAGAGCATTCCATTCTACGGATTTGCTGCAGTTTGCCTCGACAATCCGGAAGTGCAGGCTCTAATCGGCCGCGTAACAGATCGCCGATTGATCACTTATGGCTTTAGCCCACAGGCGGAAATCAGAGCAGATAATTTGGCTGCTGGTCCAGGAGGTATGCGTTTTGATGTAACCATCGGCGTCCGTGGCGAATCTGTGCGGAGACTCACAGGTGTTAGTCTCCCGATGTTCGGCCAACACAACGTGCAAAATGCACTTGCAGCGATTGCCGTCGCCAACGAAATGAGTATCGACGATGAAAAGATCGTCCGTACACTTGCGTCATTCGCCGGTGTCAAACGTCGCTTTACCAAAACGGGCGAAGCAAACGGCGTAACAATCATTGATGATTATGGTCACCACCCCGTGGAAATTACGGCTGTCCTAAAGGCTGCACGCGCGGCAACACAGCACAAAGTTGTCGCTGTCGTCCAACCTCACAGATTTACACGCCTTCAAATGTTGTTTGAAGAATTCTGCCTTTGTTTCAACGATGCGGATCATGTGATCGTTGCTGACGTTTATGCGGCAGGTGAGAACCCAATCAAAGGCGTCGACCGTGATGCCCTTGCGCTGGGTGTGCGAGCCCGCGGCCACCGAAACGTGCACACGCTCGACGATCCGGCTGATCTCGCAACACTCATAGCTCAACTGACGGATTCCGGCGACTTGGTTGTTTGTCTAGGTGCCGGATCAATTACAAATTGGGCAAATGCATTGCCCGCTGAATTGGCCGCATTAGGTGCCTCTCAGGCAGGTTTGGCATGATGGCGCAGTCCGCACGCCAGACAACCGACAACCTCATTAGTCGTTTGCCGTCGGTGCGAGGACGCTATATCGAGCTTGCCGACCTTTCGCGATACTCGCGTTTTCGCGTTGGAGGAGCCGCAGAAATACTGTTCAGGCCTGCCGACGCAGACGATCTCCAACTATTCATGGCGGCCACATCCCCGACGATACCGATTACTGTAATCGGTGTCGGCTCCAATATTCTGATTCGGGATGGTGGTGTCACAGGAGTCGTCGTTCGACTGAGCCGCGGCTTCTCGGATATCACTGTAGATGACACCAGAATTCGAGCAGGCGCAGGCGCGCTGGACCTCAACGTCGCGCGCTTTGCACAGCGTCACGTCGTCGCCGGTCTGGAATTCCTATCGGGCATCCCAGGATCTATTGGCGGCACGCTCAAAATGAACGGCGGTGCCTACGGGCGCGAAATCAGCGATATCACCGTCACTGCGACTGTCATCGACCGACGAGGCAATCTATCGATTCTCAAACATACTGACCTTGATTTTTCGTATCGCCACTGTGGTGTACCAGCGGATCACATATTCCTCGCGGTTGAACTCAACGGAGTCCAGGGCACGTGTCAGGAAATATCTGCACTAATGGATGAGATCGCCCAAACAAGGCTCGAAAGCCAGCCTACACGGGGCGCTACCGGCGGATCGACATTCAAAAACCCACCCGGCCTAAAAGCCTGGAAGGTAATAGACGACGCTGGTTGTCGCGGCCTAAGACGAGGCGGAGCAATGGTGTCCGAAAAGCACTGTAATTTCCTCATAAATTACGATCAAGCAACGGCATCTGACGTGGAGGCGCTCGCAGAAGAGGTACGCCAGCGCGTATTCGACAAGTGCGGCATCATGCTCGAGTGGGAAATACAGCGAATCGGCAACGCCGAGGTTCTCCAATGACCGGCGCTGTTTCAAAACACGTTGCAGTTTTAAAAGGAGGGTGGTCGAGCGAACGAGACGTATCTTTAGTGAGCGGCGCGCTGTGCGCAAATGCACTTGAAGATGCTGGATATCGGGTTTCTCAAATCGACGTAAAGCAAGACTTGAAAGCACTCTTGAATGCGCTCGAACCACGCCCGGACGTTGTGTTCAATGCGCTTCATGGTCGCGTCGGCGAAGATGGTACTGTCCAGGCCGTACTCAACATCTTGGAAATTCCCTACACCCATTCCGGACTTCTTGCCTCCGCGCTGGCGATGAACAAGCCAATGGCAAAGATGCTTTTCACCGCCGCCGGAATCCCGTGCCCCGAGGGCCAGGTTATTGACATCGGGGACCTTAAAAAAGTAACAGCGATTACGCCGCCATATGTCATCAAACCTCTGAACGAGGGTTCGAGTGTTGGCGTGCATATAGTTCGCGTCGGAGACAATAGTCTCCCGGTCGACGATTGGAATTTCGGCGACAAGGTTTTACTTGAACGCTACATCCCGGGACGGGAACTTACTGTTGCGGTTGTGGATGGCAACCCACTCGGTGTGACCGAGCTTCTGCCTCGGGAGGGATTCTACGACTACAAGGCTAAGTACTCAGAGGGCGAAACAGAGCACCTTTGTCCGGCACAAATTCCGGCAGACACCGAGGCCAAAGCAAAGGATTACGCAGTGCGCGCGCACAATTTATTGGGTTGTCACGGCGTGACCCGCGCGGACTTCCGCTACGACGACACTGAGTCCAAATGCGGATGCCTTTATTTGCTGGAAATCAACACTCAACCCGGCATGACGCCGCTTTCGCTTGTTCCAGAACAAGCAGCACTCCACGGCCAATCATTTTCCGAGTTGGTGACCGTTATGGTGGAGGCGGCAACATGCGACGCCTAGGAGCGAAAGCACAAGCAATCGCTGTAAACAGAAGGCCACGGCGCACCACCGCTAGGACTCGGACGAAACGGTTTCGAACGAGGGCCGGCGTCGTAATTAGCTGCGTTTCCATTCTCTTCTTGATAGCGACAGCAGGCGGTGTGTGGACCGTGCGTACCGGTGCTCTTGGTGAAGCAGTCGGATTGCTGAAGGTCACTATGGTTGCTGTCACAATTAGAGCCGGATTAACGGTTGATGATGTGCTGGTCGCTGGGCGGCGGGAGACCAAGCGAAGCGATCTTCTTTCGGCAATTGACGCACAACGTGGAGATCCCATAATTGTTTTCGATCCAACTGCCGCACGACAGCGCGTAATGAACCTTGGTTGGGTTGCCGACGCTAAAGTTGAACGCCGTCTCCCGAATACAATTTACGTTCGGCTCTCTGAGCGCTCACCAGTCGCAGTTTGGCAGCGCAACGGTGAATTTTCACTCGTTGATGCAGAGGGTGTAGTGATCGGCGAGAGCAGTGCCGGACAACGTCGTGACCTAACCCTTATCGTCGGCGCGGAGGCACCACGACATGCGTCGACCCTCCTCGTCATGCTCGACACACAACCGCAATTAATGGAAAGGGTCGTCGCTGCTGTTCGCGTCGCTGATCGGCGATGGAATCTCCGATTAAACAACGGAATTGATGTCCGGTTACCCGAAATAAACCCACAAGCAGCATGGGATCATCTCGCTGAGCTGGAGGCAGAACACAAACTTCTGGAGCGCGACATAATCCTCATCGACCTTCGCCTACCGGAGCGACTCGTTGTGCGGATGCGGCCTTTGGAGGGCAGACGCCCACGGGCACCAGGAGAACACACGTGATGCAATGGAATGGTTGGCCAGTTACTTCGCCTGTACGGATAAAGGGATAAGAAACGTGGTTCGAGACGGAATTATTGCAGTGCTAGATGTCGGCACAACAAAAGTGTGCTGCTTTATCGCCGCGCTTGACGATAGCGGGCAAGCCCGGGTTATAGGCATCGGTCATCACGTGAGTGACGGCCTAAAAGCCGGCTCGATCGTCGACATGGAGGCTGCAGAGACGTCAATTCGCGCGGCGGTTCATGCCGCGGAGAAAATGGCCGGGACGACGATTCGCGAAGTCGTTGCCAGCATCGGCGGTGGGCGACCTTCGAGTGATGTGGTTGTTCGCAATCTGTTGATCGGTAATGGAGCAGTCGGTGATACCGATATGCGCCGCCTTTCCAATGACATCCGGACATTGCAACATGAACCTCATCGGTTGCTGGTCCATGCAATTCCAACCGGATATGCCATTGATGGCTCAAACGGTATCCGTGATCCTCGTGGACTCCACGGCACCACACTCGGCGTAAACGTGCACCTCGTGACCATCGACGAGAGCACTGCACGAAATCTCGAGACCGGTATCCGCAGATGCCATTTAGATCTCTCTGAGTTTGTCCTTAGCCCGTATGCCTCTGGGTTGGCCTGCCTCGTTGAAGACGAAATGGACCTTGGCGTCACGATTATAGATATGGGCGGCGGAACGACGACTATCGCTGTCTTCTATGACGGTACAGCTGTATTCACCGATGCAGTTTCAGTCGGTGGTATCAATGTCACGAACGACATCGCTCGGGGGCTATCAACATCTGTCGCCGACGCAGAAAGACTGAAGACCTTGCATGGCAATGCACTTCCCTCACACGCAGACGAACGAGAGATTGTCAACGCACCACAGGTTGGCGACGATACCGATAGTCACGCAGGTCGCGTTCCCAAATCTCTACTAGTTGGAATTATTGCACCGAGGATTGAGGAAATACTTGAGCTTGTCCGAGCGCGCCTTACATCAAGTGGCTTTGAAAAGATTGCTGGCCGTCGTGTTGTCTTGACTGGCGGTGGCAGTCAGTTGCCCGGCATGCGCGAATTGGCATCCCAAATTCTCGACAAACAAGTCCGTCTGGGCAAGCCGATTCGAGCTAATGGTTTGGCCGGCGCGACTGGGGGACCAGCGTTTTCAACTGCTGCTGGTCTACTTACATACGCAGCAGACAACCGGAACGAATCGCCGGCAATTCTCGCGCGTCAAAACGCATTATCTGGCGGCGTTGTTGGCCGCTTGGGAGGGTGGTTCCGTGAGAACTTCTAGCAACCATCCTTTTGATCTACCGCCGCATGTTGATTTGCGACGGCACCACGCCGGCAACACTTGCCGGAATCCCATCCTAATGTTACGCAACAGCGGAGGCTGTGATGACTATTAATATCTCGATGCCCAAATCTGATCATGACTTAAGACCGCGTATAACGGTGGTTGGCGTCGGTGGCGCTGGCGGCAACGCCGTCAACAATATGATTCGAGCCGACCTCGAAGGTGTAAATTTTGTCGTTTGTAATACCGACGCACAGGCGCTCGAACAGTCATTAGTCGAGCGCAAAATCCAACTGGGCGTTGGAATAACGCGCGGATTGGGCGCTGGCTCGCGACCGGACGTGGGCCGCGCGGCGGCCGAGGAAGCGCTGGACGAAATCCTCGATCACATTAGCTCCAGTCACATGGTGTTTATCACGGCTGGGATGGGCGGCGGCACTGGCACTGGTGCGGCACCGGTCATTGCGCAGGCAGCACGCGAACAAGGCATACTGACTGTTGGTGTTGTCACCAAACCGTTCCAGTTTGAAGGTACGCAGCGTATGCAGATTGCGGATGCGGGCATTGAGGAACTGCAACAGTATGTCGACACGCTGCTCATCATCCCCAACCAAAATTTATTCCGCGTAGCCAATGAGAAGACGACGTTCGCAGATGCATTCAAGATGGCGGACGACGTTTTGCATTCCGGCGTTCGCGGAGTCACCGACTTGATGATTATGCCTGGTCTCATCAATTTGGATTTTGCCGACATCCGCACAGTGATGAGCGAGATGGGTAAAGCCATGATGGGTACCGGCGAAGCCGAAGGCGACAAGCGCGCTATAGATGCCGCGGAAGCAGCAATCTCAAACCCGCTGCTCGACGATGTCACAATGAAGGGGGCTCGCGGTGTATTGATAAATATTACCGGCGGCAACGACATGACCTTGTTCGAGGTGGATGAAGCTGCAAACAGAATTCGCGAGGAAGTGTTTTCTGAAGCACTCATCATCTTCGGCTCGACATTTGACGAGTCACTAAGCGGCAAAATTCGCGTTTCCATGGTGGCAACGGGAATTGACGTCGACGAGTCGGAGAAGACTTGGTCAGAACCACACGGTCTTACAGGTCCGATACCTTCGGTAACGCATTTGCCGCCGATTACGGACAACACAGAAAAGGTGCCGAACGAAGGCGTTGAACAAGACCCAGTGGCTGCAGGAGACGCTGAGATTGAAGGGCAGTCAGGCGACTGTATCGACCTCACGGAAGGGCAAGAGGCAAATGAATTTGAGGCCCATCTGCCTCCGATAAATGGCGACTACACAATTGATACCCCGTTTGAAATTCCGCAAGCAGAAGACGCAATCGAGAATGAGGCACCAACAGATGCGTTTGTTCCGGACACCAATGATGCTCTTCGCACAATGGACAAGCGCGAACCATTTATTCCGCCACGACCAACCGTAATTGGTGCCCACGACGAAGGGGAGCATCAAGCGGAGCCCTTTGCGGCAGCGGCAATCGAAAACGCGAGTGCGGATAACCATCCGAAACGCCGCCGCGGCCGCACATTGTTCGAACGGATGACTGGTGCAGGTAAAAATCGCAACGACCAACAGAACATTGCTGGCGAAGATGCAGAAAGCTCGGCAGCATCAAGTTCTCTTCAAGAGCCTGCATCAGGCGTTGAAACGTCGTCAACTGATCAATCGCACGAGCCAGCGCAGCGGATAGTTGCCACGCAACAACGTGAAGCTTCTGTAGCAACTCAACCTGCATTCGGGGGACTCGATGGCGAAAAACGTGAACCTTCGTCTCCAGCCGAAGAAGAGATGTTGGAAATCCCCGCATTCCTTCGTAGGCAGGCAAACTAGACGCACAAAAAAACGTTCTATTTCAATGGGGTACGCGGCTGTCGCGTCACGTTCAGCCGCGTAACAATCCGTAACAAAGTGTGATTTGTAGTTCACAGGTCATATTGGTAGGGCTTCTCAGTCGATACCTGTATCAGGCGGCACCCGGGAAAGGGGTTCATATGTAAGGCCACGTGCAAAGTCATGTTGGTAATACGGAGGGGAAGACCCCGACTAATGAAGCGAAAATCAGAATCATTTTCATCTCTGCGCCAACACACCCTAAAGAGCAACATACATTGTAGCGGTGTCGGTCTGCACAGCGGACAAAAACTGACGATGTCGCTTTATGCTGCTGGGGTGGACACGGGCATTGTTTTCCGCCGCACGGACGTCCAAGACGGCTGTAATGAAATCACCGCAAGATTCGACAATGTCGGCGACATACGGCTTTGTACGACACTGATCAACGAAGATGGTGTTACGATTGGGACAGTCGAGCACCTTATGGCCGCGCTCGCGGGTTGCGAAATTGACAACGCCGTCGTCGAATTAAATGGCCCCGAAGTTCCGATTATGGATGGTAGTGCTGGGCCGTTTGTATGTCTCATTGAAAGCGCAGGTATTGTTGAGCAAGCCGCACCTCGCCGTGCAATCGAAATTCTCCGCCGGGTTCATGTAGCCAACGGAAACGCAGAGATTTCCCTTGAACCTTCAAGTGGCTTTTCGATCAATCTCGGGATCGACTTCGCCCATCCGTCAATTGGTCAGCAAAATATTGTTCTCGATATGACTTCCGCAGCATTTAAGTCACAGATTTGTCGCGCGCGGACGTTTGGATTTTTGCACGAGGTCGAGTCATTGCGAACCGCGGGGTTCGGCCTTGGTGGATCACTGGATAACGCAGTTGTCATCAGCGCAGACGGCGTTATGAATGAGGAGGGCTTGCGCTTCGCAGACGAATTTGTGCGTCACAAGGTTCTCGATTGCATTGGCGATCTTTATCTCCTTGGCGCGCCGATACAGGGCCGTGTTCGTGGACGTCGGAATGGCCACTCGCTTAATAATTTGCTGCTCCGCACGCTTATCGCCGATCGGAACGCCTGGCGATTGGTTGCGCTGGACAAGCTTGGAGCTCAGACCCCCCCCCCCCATACCAAACAGGTTGACTGGCAGGAGCAACCGCTCGCCGCGCTCGCTTAGTCACACCGGCCCCCGTTAACCAGTTTATCACTTTCGGTCTCGACTCGCTTGGGTCTGGGTCCGTCCCCATGTATATTTCACACATGATCCGAATCCGTCGCGCAGCGAGCAACCAGCGTATGCGGTGGCATATTTCTGTCACCGCAGCACTGTTCCGACCGAGCACATTTCGTGCCGGCAGGATGGCAGCGTACGTCCTCCTCATATTGCTTTCTGCATGTAGCAATACCAATGAGGTTGCTTATAAGGAGCAGCCGGTTGAACAGCTTTACAACGAAGGTATGGATGCAATGCAGTCCGGGCGGCTTAACGCCGCCACCCGCCTGTTCGATGAAGTTGAGCGTCAACACCCCTATTCTGCATGGGCTACAAAAGCGCAATTAATGTCGGCCTATGCCAGTTATCTAAGGGATGCATATGACGAAGCCATCATTGCCCTTGATCGCTTCATAGAACTTCACCCGGGCAATCGTGACATCGCCTACGCCTACTATTTGAAAGCACTTTCGTATTACGAACAGATATCCGACGTCGGTCGGGATCAAAAAATGACTGAGCTGGCCTTAAGGTCGCTCCGGGATGTCGTGCGGCGGTTTTCTGAAACCACGTATGCGCGGGATGCCACACTCAAGATAGACCTGACGCGCGATCATTTGGCCGGCAAGGGTATGGAGATTGGGCGGTATTATCTGAGACAGGGTCATTATCTGGCTGCAATCAATCGATTCCGCGAGGTCATCGAGAAGTATCAAACCACGACGCATGTTCCAGAAGCGCTCCATCGACTTACAGAGGCCTACTTGGCATTAGGTATCACGGACGAAGCGCAGACCGCAGCAGCTGTATTGGGACACAACTATCCGGGAAGTGATTGGTACAAAGATAGTTACATCCTGCTTGGAGGACGCGATCTGCAGCCGGAAGCCAAAAAAAGCTCTTGGCTCAGCCGCACTTGGAATTGGGTATTCTGACAACATCATGCTAACGGCTTTGTCGATTCGCGATGTCGTTCTCATTGACCAACTGGACCTTACATTCTCTGGTGGCCTATGTGTTCTGACGGGTGAAACCGGTGCAGGAAAATCGATTCTACTCGACGCACTCGGTCTTGCTCTAGGCGCACGTGGCGATGCAGCGTTGGTGCGCCACGGCGCGGAGCGCGCTGTTATCACTGCTGTTTTCGAACCGACAGATGATCATTTAAATGTGTATCTTGGCGAACACGGCTTCGAAGGCGATGGATCGCTTGTACTGCGACGCATTCTCGGCGCTGACGGGCGTAGCCGCGCATTCGTAAACGATCAACCAGCAGGCATAAACCTGTTGCGCAGTATTGGCGAGCGCCTGGTGGAGATTCAGGGCCAATTCGCTCAACACCGTCTTTCCGACGTCGGCACCCATTGTGAACTACTTGATGCATTTGGCGCATGCAACACCGACAGAGACAAAGTTGCAAAGGCGTTTACATCCTGGAAAACAGCTGCAAAATCTTTTTCCGACGCAACGGAGCTGGCAGCCCAAGCGCGTGCGGATGAAGAGTTCTTGCGACACTCAGTGGCAGAGCTTGACCAACTAGACCCTCAAGATGGAGAAGAATCCCAACTATCCGATATGCGCATGGTCTTAATGAACGCAGAGCAATTGGTTGAAGCTATGAATGGTGCGCTATCCAATCTCTCTGGAACTGACGGCACCGAAAACTCGCTTGCGACAGCACATCGGCAACTCGCACGAGTTGCCGACAAGGCTGGCGGACGGCTCAACAACACCATCACGGCACTTGAAGGAGCAGTTGCGAATGTTGAAGACGCGTTGCGCGAATTGGGTTCTGCCGCAAATATTATCGAGCACAGCAGTAGCCGGTTGGAAAAAGTGGACGATCGCTTGCACGCATTGCGCGAAGCCGCGCGTAAGCATGATGTCAAAACCAATGGGCTGACGGCGCTGACCGAAAGCCTCCGACAGCGCCTAGCATTGATCGAAAATCAATCGGATACACTGGCTCAACTTGAGAAAGCAGAAGGTGTATCGCGCGCAAGTTATGTGACCGCAGCCAATGTCTTGAGCCAACTCCGCATTGCATCCGCGACCCGTCTAGAAAAGACGGTAGGCAGCGAGCTTCCAGCCCTCAAACTCGAAAAAGCGCGGCTGGCCGTCTCAATCACGGAACTAGATGAGCAGCGGTGGTCCGCTAATGGGATGGATCGGGTTGAGTTCTTGGTCGCAACAAATCCTGGCGCGCCAGCAGGCACTCTTTCCAAGGTCGCTTCAGGCGGCGAGCTGTCCCGACTGATGCTGGCATTGAAGCTTTCACTCATCGAGGTGGAGCAAGTTCCCACACTAATATTTGACGAAGTAGACAGTGCGATCGGCGGAGCCACTGCAAATGCTGTCGGCGAGCGACTGGCGCGTCTTTCTGAACGGACACAGGTCTTGGTCGTCACCCATTCTCCACAGGTGGCCGCTCGTGGAACAGATCATCTACGTGTCGCAAAAACCGCTTTCGGCGAGGAAGCAGTTACGGGCGTTGACCGCCTTAACGACGTGGATCGTTGCGAGGAAGTCGCCCGTATGCTTTCCGGGGCGCGGGTTACATCGGAAGCACGCGCAGCGGCAATGCGTTTGATTTCGGGCGACGAGGCATGACCCCTAAAGAGGAATTATATGCCATCGTTGCCTCTGAACTGACGGAGCAACAGGCGAAATCAGAACTTATGCGTCTTGCCAAAGAGATCTCTAACCATGATGTCCTTTACTACCAGGAAGCATCTCCTGAGATCAGTGACGGCGACTATGATGCCTTGCGTATTCGCAATACGGCGATCGAAACGGCATTTCCAGCGCTGCGCCGTTCCGATAGTCCAAGCCTGCGCGTTGGTGTTGCCCCAGCGACGGGCTTTTCAAAAGCCACCCATTCGAGACCTATGTTGTCACTGGCGAACGCATTTGAAGACGCGAATGTCGGCGAGTTTCTTCTACGTATAAATCGCTTTCTGGGTTTGCCCGCGAATGCACTTGTTGAGATCGTCGGCGAACCTAAGATTGATGGCGTCTCGGCATCGCTGAGATACGACTCTGGAGCCTTTGTGCGAGGGGCGACCCGTGGTGACGGTACGGTTGGCGAAGATATTACGGCAAATCTTAAGACGATCCATGACCTCCCAAAATCGCTGAAGGGGAGCGTGCCCGACAAAATAGAAATTCGCGGTGAAGTTTATATAACCAAGCCAGATTTCCTTGCACTGAACAAACGGCAGGAAGCGGCAGGAGAGAAAATCTTCGCAAACCCTCGCAACTCTGCGGCTGGTTCACTCCGCCAAATTGATCCCGCTGTTACAGCATCAAGACCGTTACGCTTCTTCGCCTATACCTGGGCCGAAGTCAGTGAATCAAGCAGCGTAAATCCAAACTCCGCCGACTGGACAACACACTGGGAGTTTCTACAAACAATCCAGAATTGGGGATTCCAGGTAAACCCCCTCGCCCGGCTCTGCCACTCGCTTGAGGACATTCTGGCACTCTACGCATTGATCGCTGAGCAGCGCGCAACACTGCAGTATGACATCGATGGAGTTGTCTACAAGGTAAATCGCGTCGACTTGCAAGAGCGTCTTGGAATGGTAAGTCGAGCGCCACGTTGGGCGATCGCCCATAAGTTCCCCGCCGAACAGGCTCAAACAATACTTAAAGACATTTCGATTCAAGTAGGCCGAACAGGCGCGTTAACTCCCGTCGCTGAACTTGAGCCGGTCACTGTTGGCGGGGTTGTCGTCAGCCGGGCGACCCTCCACAACGAAGACGAGCTTGGTCGCAAAGATATCCGCATTGGCGACCACGTTGTTGTGCAGCGCGCAGGCGATGTCATTCCGCAGGTTGTTTCTGTGCTTACTGACCGGCGCCAGAAAAACAGCAAGCCCTATGTTTTCCCCGACCATTGCCCGGAGTGTGGGAGCCTTGCCCTGCGCGAAGAGGGAGAAGTGGTACGACGATGTACAGGAGGACTTATCTGCCCCGCTCAAGCAGTTGAACGGCTCAAGCATTTTGTCAGCCGAAATGCCTTTGACATTGATGGCCTTGGCGGTAAGCACATCGAGACCTTTTGGAATGAGAAATTGATCTCAACGCCGGCCGATATATTCCGACTTTCGGAAAAACAGGAAGCCTTCAACGAACGTGAAGGTTGGGGCAAAAAATCTGTCACCAACCTCCTTGCTTCAATAGAGTCACGGCGCTTGATCCAGCTAGATCGCCTCATCTATTCGCTTGGAATTCGCCAAGTGGGGCAAGCAACCGCACGCCTTTTAGCGCGAAATTATGGTTCGCTGGCCACATGGCGCAAGGCGATGGATGAAGCACAAAACCACGAATTCCCTGCCTACGAGGACCTTGTAAATATCGACGGCATTGGGCCGATAGTCGCCGAAGATATCATTGCTTTCTGCTCGGAACCGCACAACCACAAAGTGTTGGACGATCTTGAGCGCGTATTGAATATCGAGCAGGTCACCGAGATATTGACAGTCGACTCGCCGGTTAAGGGTAAAACGGTTGTCTTCACTGGCACACTCGACACTATGACACGGAACGAGGCCAAAGCGCGGGCCGAAGCGCTCGGCGCCAAAGTGGCAGGCTCGGTCTCAAAAAAAACCGATTATGTTGTCGCCGGCACAGACGCTGGATCAAAAGCGCAAAAGGCTGAAGAGCTTGGAGTTACAGTGCTCGAAGAGAGCGAGTGGCGGGAATTGATTAACGGATAGTCCCAAACAGAGAGTGCGGAACGTGCCCCCCGTTGCTTAGACCTCCAACGGGCCTGTGGCTTGTTCAAGCCAGACTGCGGTCTCTCTGTCCACATCATCAATATGCATCTTACGGACACGGGCGTGATAGGCGTTCAACCAGTCGATTTCGTCAGCTGCCAACAGCGATGGTTCAACCAGATTAAGATCGATCGGCGCCAAGGTCAGCGTTTCCAATGCGAGGGTCGCTCGCTCCGCCCCGTCAAGGTCGTCGCAGAAAACTACTGTCACAAGATTTTCAATACGAATTCCGAACGCGTCAGTCTTATAGTAGCCCGGCTCATTGGACACGATCATGCCAGGCTTGAGAGCAACAGTGTTGCTCCGCTTGCTAATTCCGTGTGGCCCCTCGTGTACGCCTAGGTATGAGCCGACGCCATGGCCTGTCCCATGATCGAAATCCAGCCCGGCTTGCCACAAAGGCATGCGGGCCAGTGTATCAAGCTGGGCACCTGTCGTTCCCTCGGGGAACCGCGCCATAGCAAGGGCGATGTGTCCTTTTAAAACACGGGTGAAACGATCGCGCATTTCCTCTGACGGAACACCGACAGCGATCGTGCGCGTAACATCCGTCGTTCCATCGAGATATTGCCCCCCCGAATCCACTAGGAAAAGCTGGCCCAGTTCAATTTTTTGGTTGGTTTTCGCGTTGACATTGTAGTGAACGATTGCGCCATTCGGCCCCGTTCCAGATATTGTTCCGAAGCTCAAATCGCGGATCAACTCATTATTAAATCGATACGTAGCTAGTCGATCTGCTGCTTCCAATTCCGTCAATTCGCCCTTTGGCGCCTCACTAGAAAACCAGGCAAGAAACTGAGTGAGTGCTCGCCCGTCGCGTTTATGTGCGGCACGTGTGCCGTCAATTTCAATACTGTTTTTGCACGCCTTAGGTAAAACGCAAGGGTCAATATCGCGCACGATACTCGCACCTTTGAGCTTCTCGAAAACCACAGCGGCCGCGCTGCTTGGATCAGCCCTTGCAACCGCGTTCGAATTGGCGAGAGCTTCCAGGTTTCCCAAAAATTCTTCAATCGAATAAACGGATACTCCATTTCCAAGATGTTCGATGGTCTCAGGAATCAACTTCCGTTGATCAATAAACAGATCCACATCTCCGCTCTGAAAAACAATCGCAAAGGACAGTGGAAGAGGAGTGTGAGCAACATCACCACCACGGATATTGAGCAACCAGGCAATTGAATCCGAAAGCGTCAATACGGCAGCATCGATGCCGTCTTCGGTCAGCGAACTAGCGATGACGCCGCGCTTCTCGGCAGCACTTTGGCCCGCGTATTCAAGATCATGAGGGAGGACGGGAGCAACAGGTGCGGCCGGCTGGGCTGTCCAAACTTTATCTACTGGGTTACTGGCGACTGCAATTAAGCTACCTCCGGCATCTGTTACGCTTTTCCTGTAGTTCGTAACCGCTGCGTCGGTCAGCAGCCACGGATCGTATCCAAGCTTGGTGCCGGCAGGCAAATTCTCCGAAATCCATTTCGCAGGCGACAAGTCAGCGATGCCAATCGGCTCGACGAGATCCACGTGCACCTGATCGAGTACTTGCAGCGTGTATCGGCCATCGACAAAAATTACAGCCTTCTCGGCCAGAACGATAGCGACACCAGCCGAACCGGAAAACCCTGTTAACCAGCGAAGACGCTCGGCATGTTGCGGTACATATTCGCCTTGGTGCTCATCTGTGCGTGGGACGATTAAGCCGTCGAGGCCACGTTCTTTGAGTTCGTCACGGAGCATAGACAGTCGATCGCGAGGCGCCGGGCCAACTGTAAACCCCGGATTGAAGCGTTCTGCTACCTGTTCCTTGAAATACCGGAGTTGGCTCTTCGTTGGCTCGTCGGCATTCGGTGCGAATAATGCAATCCAGGCATCTCTCTCGTGTGATTTCGGAGCGGCAACGACACCTTCAGCAAGAGCGCGCGACTGATCCAAATCGAGCGACACACCTGCTCGGTGCAGTCGCGCAATGAGCGCCTCGTCACCTTCATATTGGGAAGCAGTCTGTGCCATGTCATTACCACCGAGTTTAACGCAACGAAGCTAGGGGTCACACCGTCGTACGGCAAGGTTTTTGCCAGCAGAAGATGACCTCACTCATGCAATTTTGACATTACAGCATTGCAATAATTGAACTTATCCTGACGCGAAAAGACGACCACATTGGTAGAAACGGCATTGGCATTGGCCATCTGCTGTATCCAATTAAGAAAAGAGAAAGAAAGATGAACAACATTATTGCACTACAAGACACACTTTTCCCACGTGGGCACCTCAACGGTTGGGTAAGCCGGGCAGTTCACGCCGTTTCCGAGAGCTACAACCGTCGCGCCACTTTGAAAAAGTTGGCCACGCTGGATAACCACATGCTTGATGATATTGGCTTGACGCGAGGCGATCTCAACAGGCTGACATTCAAGCGTGGATTTGGGTCACAAAATCAGCTCGACATTCGCGCTGGAGGACGGCGCTAATATTTCATCCAACGAGACGGCAAAACAGGCTGCGCGCCTTACAGTTTTGATAATACCAGCGTATGCCATCCGTCCAGTTCGATACGGCTAATAAATCGAAGACCTGCGGCCACATAAGCTGGACGCAGGTCTTTTTCTTGGTAACCCAGTATTCCTGACATGATGGCGATACCGTCTGTCGTGAGATGACGGGCGATATCGTCCGCCATACCTACGAGCGGACCGAGAAGAATGTTGGCGACAACCAGGTCATATGGCCCCGCTTCGGTGATAGCAGCGTTAAATCCAGACGAGCAATGGGTCGTAATGAGATCAGCGACGTCATTAATCTGGGCATTCTCATCGGTCACACGGACTGCTTCTTCATCAATATCAGATGCAACAACCAACTGACGCCAAGTGCGCGCCATTGCGAGTGCCAAAATACCTGACCCACACCCCAAATCGAGGGGGTGGGTGACATTGCGCTCTTTGGCAAGATGATCGAGTGCCAGAAGGCATCCTCGCGTCGTTCCATGGTCACCGGACCCAAACGCCGTACTAGCATCGATCGTCAACACAATCGCCCCACGAGGTGGCGGCTCTTCCAAGTGCGAAGGCCGAATAAAATACCGTCCAGCGGACACCGGCTCGACAGCACTACGCGAGACCGCCACCCAATCGGATTCCGCTAACGGCAGGCATTTAACCACAGGCTCGTCTATCTCAGCGCGTAATGTGGCAATGGCAATTGCAGCAACAAGCTCATTTGCCGGTGGTGGCCCAACGGTGTAGGCGGTCAGACGCCACAGGTCAGCGGCTTCATCCTCGACAAATGTCGCTGTTGCGTAGCACAGTGATTCAAGTGCCTGAACGAAAATTTCGACAGCACCAGCCGGAACCGACAAGCCAATCTGCCAACCAGGTTCAGGGCGGTTTTGAGCACTCACGGTTTAGAAACAAATGCGGCAACGACGCGTTTCTCGCCTGCCTTATCAAACTTTATCGACAACTTATCGCCATCAACCTGCGTAACCGTCCCCATACCAAACTTTTGATGAAAACACCGCTCGCCCCGGCTGAATTTAGCACCGGTGCCGTCATACACTTCGACTGAACTCTCGCCCAGAGAACTACCTGTTCCATGTGCGTGCAAGCGACGCCAACCAGGACCACCGCTGCGAAGCGCGGCAGGCTTGCTCCCAACGGAGCTCGGTCGATCGCGTGTTTCTGTGTATCCACCACCGTTATAAAGCCCTGACGCACTCTCATAATCGATATTCTCGGTCGGCAGTTCGTCCACAAAGCGTGAAGGTATAGCGCTCTGCCACTGATTATAAATCCGCCTGTTCGCCGCGAAACTGATAAAAACTTGCCTGCGCGCGCGGGTCAGGCCGACATAGGCAAGGCGCCTCTCCTCCTCAAGTCCAGCCGCCCCCGACTCGTCCATAGCGCGCTGATGTGGAAATAAACCTTCTTCCCAGCCGGGCAAGAATACTGTGTCAAACTCGAGGCCTTTCGCACTATGAAGAGTGATCAGATTGACCATTTCCACGTTTGACTGGTTGTCATTTTCCATAACCAGGCTAATGTGTTCAAGAAATCCACCAAGATTCTCAAATTCTTCGATTGCGGTGATGAACTCTTTCAGATTTTCTAATTTGCCCGGAGCTTCCGGTCTGCTTGATTTCTTCCACATCTCGGTATAGCCAGACTCGTCGAGTATGATCTGGACGAGTTCGGTGTGTGCGGTAGTCTCCGCCAACTTCCACCATCGCGCGATGTCTTCAAGAAACCCGGCAAGGCTTCGCTTCATCGCCGGTTTTAATTCATCGGTCTCGACGATCTGGCCGGCCGCGACCAGCAGCGGAATGTCGAGCGCACGGGCCAGTCCGTGAATAGCTTGCATAGTGGTCTTGCCGATACCGCGCGTTGGCTTGTTGATAACGCGCTCGAGGGCAAGGTCGTCGTCCGGTTGATTGATAACCCTCAGGTAGGCGACCGCATCGCGAATTTCCTCCCGTTCATAAAATCGGGGACCGCCGATCACACGATAGGGGATGCCGAGGGTGATGAACCGCTCTTCAAACTCGCGGGTCTGGAAACCCGCGCGAACCAATAATGCGATCTCGTCGAGTGAGTGTTTTTTGCGCTGCAGCGCCTCTATTTCGTCACCGATGTAGCGCGCCTCCGCCTCACCGTCCCATATACCGCGAACTGATACTTTTTCGCCCTGGTCAATCTCAGTCCAAAGCGTCTTTCCGAGCCGCCCCATATTGTGCGAAATCAATCCTGATGCGGCGGCAAGAATATGACCGGTCGAGCGATAATTGCGCTCGAGTCGGATCACTTTGGCACCTGGAAAATCCTTCTCAAAGCGCAGAATGTTACCGACTTCCGCACCGCGCCACCCGTAAATCGATTGGTCGTCGTCACCAACGCAGCACATATTCTTGTGAAGTTGGGCCAGCAGCCGAAGCCAGAGATACTGCGAAACGTTGGTGTCCTGATATTCGTCTACAAGAATATACCGGTAGAGCTGCTGATATTTGGCAACAACATCTGGGTTGGCAGTAAACAGTTCCAGACAATGCAACAACAAATCGCCAAAATCGGCAGCGTTAAGTGTCTTGAGCCTATCTTGATATTGGCGATAGATCTCAATTGCCCGACCGTTCGCCAAGTCACCAGAGTCTGCAGCGGACACGCGATCCGGCGTTAGACCTTTATCTTTCCACCGTTGAATTACAGCGGAGAGGGCCCGCGCTGGCCATCTCTTTTCGTCAATATTCTCGGCGGCGAGAATTTGTTTGATGAGGCGAATTTGATCGTCGGTATCGAGGATTGTGAAATTGGACTTTAGCCCAACAAGTTCTGCGTGCCGACGCAGGATACGCGCCGCCAGCGAGTGAAAAGTACCAAGCCAAAGCCCCTCACTCGCCGGGCCTATCAGCGACCCGACGCGTTCCCGCATTTCTCGCGCCGCCCGGTTCGTAAACGTCACAGCTAATATTTCGTGCGGCCTGGCTCGGCCGGAAAAGAGTAAATGGGCAAGGCGTGTCGTCAACACACGTGTCTTTCCGGTTCCAGCACCCGCAAGCACGAGAACCGGACCGTCCAACGCTTCAGCGGCCTCCCGCTGGGTCACGTTCAACGCATCCAGATAAGTGGCTGGCTGCATTCTCGATGCTGGTGGTGGTGGCGCCGGTCCTAGCGGACGCAGCAGATCCGCTTCTTCGTATTTCAGTGGATCGGCGGGCGGAGAATCGTTTGGAGATGATGAACTGCTCATTCCACGACTATAGCACGCGACATGTATTGTGATCCCAATCCGTTCACTTTTCTGCGCGCAATTTCAGATGGACGTGACAACGTTCAGGAATCCCGCAACAATGCTTGGCGAGGCATTGAAACCATGAATTATTTTAAGCGACTGGTGTCAAAATACGCCATCTCTCTTTGGACAGGCGCGCTCCTCGCTATCACAATTCCAATTGCTTCCTTCGGCGCACCTTCCGCCGAAAATATTTTGAATGCGGTAATCCAGATTGACGCAACTGTCCCCGGCACCGCACGTACCGCAAACTCACTGGGTACTGAGCGGCGAGGCAGTGGGATTGTCATCGACTCGTCCGGCCTTGTTTTGACGATCGGCTATCTAATTCTCGAAGCGCGTGACATCACTCTTACGGACAACAGCGGACATACCGTACCTGCAGAGATTATTGCCTACGATTACAGAACGGCTTTGGTTTGCTTCGCGCAAGGCAACCCTTGGGTATTCAACCAGTTCAATTCGGTAACTCAAGCACTGCAAACGTCCGCGACGTCGTCCTTGCCGTTGGTCACGGTGGAAGTGCTGTCCAAGTGCGAATTGCAGCGCAACGTGAATTCGCGGGTTACTGGGAATATTTGTTGGACGACGCCATCTTCACAGCGCCTCCTTTCTCTGACTACGCAGGTGCTACACTGATTGACCAAACGGGAAACCTGATTGGCGTCGGTTCATTAATGCTACAGGACGCGGCTCGCCCTGGGACGCCAAGTCCAGGCAATATGTTCGTACCAATTGAAGCTCTGAAAGATATCCTCGCGGACCACATAGACTAGGGTCGATCGTCAGAACCTGAAAATCCATGGCTAGGGCTTTTTACAAATCAGTGCTGCGGCCGAATATTTGTCAGTAGCGTGTCAGCCGATGGGCCAGCCGAACGCGCAGGTGTAAAGGTCGGAGACATAGTTGCAGGTGTCGCGGGCCAGCCAGTAAACGATTTGGCACACTTCTATCGTGCGGTCTGGGCTGTTGGCGAGCCAAGTGTATCAGT
>CAVOAK010000014.1:0-32401 GCA_963693665.1 Alphaproteobacteria bacterium
GCTGAAAATATAACCTCAACTACGCCGATAGTACCTCTGCGGCTTTCACTTCAGCGGCGCGTGCGCGCTGCTTATCCCCGAGGCCTTTGTGAGCGGCAGCAAGCTGCCGCCAGCTCGATGGGCTTCTCGCCTTGAGCGCCGTGCGTTCCGACAGCAGCGATCGTGCGAGCGCAAATTGCTCTGATTTGAGCGCGGCATTTATGAGTGTTTCGACGAAGAGATCGCGTTGTGCGTGACTGCCGCCGAGAGTAACAAAACTGTAGCGAATCGGCTGCAAGAGATCGACAACCTGAGCATAACTGCCACTACGGTAAGCGACCAATGCCTCACAAAGCGGTAAACCGACATTGCTCGTAACGCCAGCTTCAGTCTTTGAGCCATCAAGCGCAAAACCACGCAGATTCTCAAGCATCTGCTCAACCGCCATGGTGCGACCACCGCTGGTCAGCGCCATTGCGAAGTGGGCATTGACGAATGCCAAGACATGATCGTCGATACGTTCCTCCGATACGCTGGCAAGCTCTTCCCAGCGGTCGCCAACCGCAACGCCGCGTGCTTCAAGTCGCCAAAGCAGCGACGCCGCGTTGCAGATATCTAAATATTCGTTTGATTTGTCGGCTCGCACTTCGGTGTCATATAGCTCAAGCACTTCGTCATATTGATCTAGCTCAAGGTGAAACAATGTCCGATGCCACCAGATGTGATAGCGAAAATTATTGCAGTGTCGCCATCCTGGCTCAGTCGACTTAACCCAGTCGATTCCCTCGCGATGTCGGCCCTGCATCTCCAAGACATGACATACGGAATGGACAGCCCAAATGTCACCGGCGTTCAGGTCAACGGCCCGACGCCCAAGTCGCTCCGCAGCACCATAGTCGCCGGCCTCCTCAAGCGCGAAAGCATAAACGCCTAGTATGAACCCGTAGCACGGCACATCCTCGTTCCAGGCGTGCATCACGCGCGCCGGCAAGTCACGGCCGTTGGCGAAATCACCTAGATAAAAGTAGGTGTGATAAGCCAGACGAAGGGCGACTGCGTCGAGCGGGTGTTCAAGGAGTATATCCTCCCAAATCTGGACAGCGCGGACGAGATCTTCGTCAAACCAAGCCTTCAACGCTGAGATATGGCGCAGTTCGCGTTGATTCGCACCGTGTTCGAGCGACGATTTTTCAGCCGCTGCAATCGCCTGTGCAGTTCTGCCGTCAAGCGTTGGGTTAGCAAAGAGTAGGTAAAAATAGCCCTTAAGCGTATGTCCCATGACGATTTCGGGATCAGCACCAAACATGCCTTTAAGTTCGGGGCCAACGTCTGAACGGAGGCCCAAATAGCCCGCGACCGTACGGTTATAGAATTCGACCGCTTCTGCATTCGACGCGGTTATTGCGAGGCCGTGTTGATCGGCAAACGTATTATTGGGCTGCATTTTGACTATCCAGCTTTCTGTTTAAACTCACCCACATTGCGCCTTATGCCGCAGCCAATGGTCTGCGAGAACGCAAACAACCATCGCCTCGCCCACTGGCACAGCTCTAATGCCTACACAGGGATCGTGGCGTCCCTTGGTTGAGATATCCGTCTCCTGCAAGTCGACGTCAATTGTGCTGACCGGTTGTAGAATTGAACTGGTTGGTTTTACAGCAAAGCGCGCGACAATATCCTGCCCCGTAGATATGCCGCCCAAAATACCACCTGCGTTGTTCGACTGAAATTGAACGGTCCCGTCTGCGCCAATGCGCATCTCATCGACATTATCCTCCCCCGACAATTCCGCAACGGAAAACCCCGCACCGATTTCGACACCCTTGACCGCATTGATGCTCATAAGCGCCGTTGCCAATTCCGCATCTAGCTTTGCGTAAATCGGCGCGCCGAGCCCAGCCGGCAGGCCACTCGCAACAACCTCGACTACCGCGCCGACCGATGAACCCGATTTCCGCGTCTCGTCGAGGTAAGATTCCCAAGTTTCCGACATTTTCTCGTCAGGGCAGAAAAACGGGCTCTCCAGAACACAATCCCAATCCCACCGGCTGCGATCTACTCCATGGGGCCCGATCTGTATCAAGGCACCTCGTATCAATATTTCCGGTGAGATTTCTGCAGCGAGTATTTTGCTAGCGATTGCGCCAGCTGCAACACGCATTGCCGTTTCGCGTGCCGACGACCGCCCGCCGCCACGGTAGTCTCGAAAACCATATTTAGCCCAATAGGTATAATCCGCATGCCCAGGTCTAAACTTGTCCTTGATATCGTCATAGTCGCGACCGCGTTGATCCTGATTTTCGATCATCAGGCCAATCGGCGCTCCGGTTGTCCGACCTTCAAAAACACCTGAGAGAATCTGGATTTTGTCTGGTTCGCGCCGCTGGCTCGTATGTCTGCTCTGCCCTGGACGTCTTTTATCCAATCGTACTTGAATGTCGGCTTCATCTAGTTTGATACCTGGCGGCACCCCATCAACCACACAGCCAATGGCCGGACCGTGGCTCTCGCCCCAGGTCGTAAACCGAAATAGATGTCCAAATGAATTGTGTGACATGGGCCCAGAGGCCTCCTCAGGCCTTGACTTCGAGCCCCTCAAGCAATTGTGCAACTTCCTCGGCAGCGTCTACCGCGACCATGCCGACAGTATGATAACCACTGTCAACATGATGGACTTCTCCTGTTACCGCAGTTGAAAGATCGCTCAAGAGATAGAGTCCAGCACCGCCAATTTCATCGATTGTAACATTGCGCTTGAGAGGAGAGTTCAACTCGTTCCACTTGAGAATGTATCGGAAGTCGCCGATGCCCGATGCAGCCAGTGTCTTAACCGGACCAGCGGAAATTGCATTCACCCGAATACCGCTACCGCCAAGATCTACCGCAAGGTAGCGGACACTTGCTTCGAGTGCCGCTTTGGCAACACCCATGACGTTGTAATGCGGCATCACGCGCTCCGCGCCATAGTAGGTGAGTGTCACCACGCTTCCACCCTGTTTCATCAGGGGCACTGCCCGTTGGCATACCGCAGTTAGTGAGTAGCATGATACGTCGAGCGTTTTGAGAAAATTGGCCCGGGAGGTCTGCAAATATTGACCCTTTAGCTCCTCTTTATCGGAATAAGCGATGGCGTGGACAACAAAATCCAAGCTGCCCCACTCTTTTTCAAGCTGAGCAAAAACCTTGTCCATGCTATTGTCATCCATCACGTCGCAATCCATGACAAGGGTCGAGCCGACCGATGCCGCAAGAGGACGAACACGCTTTTCAAGCGCTTCCCCTTGAAACGTAAACGCAAGTTCTGCGCCGTGTTTCGCCAGCGTCCGGGATATACCCCAGGCAATTGACCTATCGTTTGCGACGCCCATGACGAGCCCCCGCTTACCGGACATAAGCGCCTGCAAATCGCTCATCAATTCTCCAATATGAGATGCTGCCAAGATGCGTACATTCATCCTACACAATGCGATCCTTCGCGCAAAGCCGCCTCGAACGGTTCGCCTAATGTTCAATCCAGTTTATGATCACACGTGTTTGTATTAAGGATCACCCATGCTGACCTGCCTGTCTCAAGACCAGCGCAACGCCGTTATGGCACGCATTACTAATGTTGGTCGCCTCACATAGCACTGGCACGGCGACGGTTTGCTGCTGACAACTGTGGTGCCCGCGCGGCCGCCCTTACGTTCTCCTCCCTGCTTGCGGTAGTGCCTCTGCTCGCAGTCGGGTTTGCAGCATTCGCCGCGTTTCCGGTCTTCGACGAAGCACAGCACCTGGCGCAGAGCTTCATGATTGAGAACTTCGTGCCTCATGCCGGGGGCGTTGTGCGTCAACAGCTGGATCAATTCGTATCTCGAACTGGCCAGCTAACAACCGTTGGTGTCTTGTTCCTGGCGGTCATTTCAGTGCTGTTGTTATCTTCGGTGACGGCTACATTCAACGCCATTTGGCAGGTTGCGGAAACACGCCCAATGTTACCCGACTGCGCATATATTGGTCCGTCCTAACTCTAACTCCGCTCATATTCTGGACGAGCCTTTCCGCCTCCAGCTACCTGTTCACAATCGCCCAAGCGAGCGGTGTGGAAACGTATGCCGGGCCTTTGGCACGCCTCGCAGGCGTGTTCCCGCCTCTCCTTCAGGTCGCGGGATTCTGGGTGATATTTAGCGTCATTCCTAACATCAGCGTACGCAGGAGCGACGCACTCGTTGGAGCAATGACCGCAGCTATTCTCTTCGAACTTCTGAAGAAGGGATTTGGCTTGTATGTCGGCAACGTACCAACTTACCAGACTGTATACGGCGCCCTTGCCGTCTTCCCCATTCTCTTGATCTGGGTTTACCTCGCCTGGGCCGTGGTTCTGGCAGCGGCTGAGTTGGCAGCGGCATTACCTCAATGGCGGACCGGGACAAACGACCAATTCACCAACCACCCACGCGGCGGGGCAACGCTGGTTGCCGCACTGCGAATTTTCGAAAGCCTCTTGGAAGCGAGCAAGCAGGGCGTAGGCCTGCAGACTATCGACATGCAAGCGGCTGCGACACTAACACCCGACGTGCTATCTTCCCTCCTAGAGACTCTCAAACTTCACCGCTATGTCACAAGGGACGAAAACGGCGAATGGTGCCTAGCGCGCGACCTCAATTCGGTGAGTTTAGCAGCGCTTCATGACAATTTGAGCATGTGCTTTCTACCAAACAATCCATCCGATCTCGGAAACGTCAGGTGGGGGACGCAGTACACCGCATTGGCGGCAGCGGTTGATAGCGCCCATAACCCGCTCTTAGGCATTTCGCTTCGGCATCTGTTTGATACCACAGATTCTCCCGCAACTGTCGATCACAAAGACGGAAAAAGTGCGGAGGAAACGGCCGCAGAAAACGTTCGTGGAAAACATTAACGGAAACGTCTAGTCAGATTCGCCGTCATTGCGGACCTTGTAGTCGTGCGTCTTCGACCAATCGCAAATGAATTCGCTCAGTTCCTCGTCTGGCTTATCTGGTAAGACCACCCGAAGAGTGACGTATTGGTTGCCCTTTTTACTTTTCTTTGCAGCGGCAATACCTTTGCCTTTGAGACGCAACTTTGTTCCTGTGTTCGAACCGACCGGTACCGTCACCATCACATTTCCAGAAACCGTCGGCACATTGACCCTCGCGCCGAGCACCGCCTCCGCAAGAGTTACTGGCAGATCAAGGTAAACATCCAATCCTTGCCGATCAAAAATGTGGTGAGGATCAACATGGATTTCAATTAATACATCGCCTGGCGGACCACCGCCTGGCCCAGGCTGCCCTTGCCCTTTTAGCCGAAGCGTCCGCCCCTCTTCGGTACCTGCAGGAATATTCACATCAAGCGACTTTCCGTCCGGCAATTGAACGCGCCGACTGACGCCATTGGCGGCGTCCAGGAAAGAAAGACGAAGTGAAAATTTGAGATCTTGGCCTTTTTCTGTAGGCGAATTTTGATGCCCTCGTCTACGCCGGCCAAATAGATCGGCAAAGACATCCGAAATATCTACCTCAGACTCACGAAAATCAAATCCGCCAGCGCCAGCTTGAGCGTAAGCGCGCTGATAGCGAGCACCAGGGCGTTCAGATCCGTCTGCGTTAATTTCACCTTGATCAAGGCGTCGGCGCTTTTCAGCGTCGGAGAGAATATCGTATGCCGATGCAACTTCCTTAAAGTGCTGCTCGACGATTTTATCGTTGGGGTTGAGATCGGGATGCAGTTCCTTGGCAAGTCGGCGATACGCCTTCTTGATCTCCTCCTGACTCGCGGACTTAGCAACGCCCAATATTTCGTACGGATCTTTCATCACGCGTCACTTTTACAAGGTGGAATGCAACAATTACCGACGTTGACCAAAACAGTGCTGATCGTGCTTCGCTCACTCGAGACACACGGTAAATCCGAATTAGCTCGGCTTAGGCAAATATTATAAATATCCAATTATTTTTCGATCTTCCAACTGCCATCCGACTGCTGGCAAGCCGTTCCAAAAGCCTCTTCTGTCTGGCCATCAATCGAAACGGCCGTTTTGAACTCACGGCAATACGCACCAGTATTTGCTTGGTTACCATCACGGATCGGCGTCACGGTGCCAGAATGCCCTGACTCTGGGTTATTCCAGGCAACGGTTTGACCGAGTTGTGTGGTCTGTGCTTGTTGATATGCTTTCTCGGCATGCGCTTGATCAGCCTTATCCAGCGACTCGCCCACTTCGCTGCCAGCGTAGGCTCCAAGCAGAGTACCAATTGCTACGGCAGCCAATTGCCCTTTGCCGTCACCAATCTGCGAACCCGCCAATGCGCCCAGTCCGCCGCCGAGAAGTGTCCCAATCGTTTGTTTCTGACCGGAGTCGCTAGTGCATGCGGCCAAACCGAAGGCAAGCGCAAGAAATACCGGAAGCGCCCGTTTTAAGATTGCTGTGTTCAACATTTCACTACTTCTCCATCCAAGTTAGATCCATAAATGTACTCGATGATGGCAATATGCGCCCGTATAGAATGAAAAAATAAAGCCTTGCCAAATTCGGGCCAGTTGCCAATGTTTACGCTCCACATTGATATTTCCGCACTAATTCGGGTCAATTTCGACCGCTCGCCCAATGAGGCAACCTATATATGTGTACGTAATGGCAGAAGCTCAAGCACCTGATCCAATTGCCCAGTTCTTGGATTGGTTTGAAGTGGCCAAGCAGCGGGATAATTTCGAGCCGACTGCATGTGCCGTCGCGACGGCGAATGCCAGTGGCGAACCCTCTGTTCGTATGGTCCTTCTCAAGGAAGCGGATGAGCGTGGCTTCGTTTTTTACACGAACACCGAAAGCAAAAAGGGAGAAGATCTGGGCGCAAACCCATTTGCAGCTTTACTCTTTCATTGGCAAAAACCGCACCGGCAAATCCGCGTGGAGGGGCCCGTGTCACCTGTCAGCGACGACGAGGCCGATGCATATTTTGCGACTCGCCACCGTACGAGCCAGATCGGCGCGTGGGCAAGCGCACAAACACGGCCAATGACAGGCCGGTTTAATTTGGAACGCTTGGTGGCCGAACACACTGCAAAATTGGGAATCGCCGCCGTACCAAGACCGCCTCATTGGTCGGGATACCGCATAACACCCAAGCGCATTGAATTCTGGGAAGAGCGAAAATTTCGGCTTCATGACCGTATTTCATATGAACGCCACGGTGAAAATTGGCGGTCGCAGCGACTATTTCCGTGAGGTTTCGTGACAACAACACCTAAAGACACGGACTTACCCGCCGCGGCAAACTTGATGCGAATGGCGACTTATGCGTCTGTCATTGTCGCTGTCGTTTTGGTCTCGGTTAAATTCTTTGCCTGGATCACGACTGATTCCGTCGCAATCCTTGCGACTCTCGTAGATTCTCTGCTCGACGCACTCGCGTCCCTCGTCACGCTGATTGTTGTCCGGCATTCGCTTTCCCCAGCCGACCGCGAGCATCGATTTGGCCATGGCAAAGCTGAGGCATTGGCCGCGCTCACACAGGCCGCTTTCATTTGCGGCTCGTCGGTCTTATTGCTCTTCGAGGCGTTTCACCGATTGCTTCAGCCTCAGATTATTTTGAAATCTGAAGTCGGAATCTGGGTCATGGTTTTTTCGGTGGTTGTCACTGTTGCGCTCGTCGCGTTCCAACTTTTCGTCGTTAAGCGGTCGGGCTCGCTGGCAATTTCGGCGGACTCGATTCACTACCGAGGGGATGTACTCGTTAATCTCGCTGTGATTGTCGCACTCCTTTCTAGTCGATGGTTTGACAATACGTTTATCGATCCATTGTTTGGTGCGGTAATTGCCCTGTATATCCTCTACAGCGCCTGGCAAATTGTCTCAGGTGCGCTCGACATGCTGATGGATCGTGAGCTTCCGATCGAAGAACGACAGCGCGTCCGGGATATTGCGATCGCACATCCTGAGGTAAGCGACATTCATGATCTTCGTACGCGCCGCTCCGGGCAGACGGTGTTCATTCAGTTGCATCTCGAGCTAGACCCAAAGATGCAGCTCATGCAGTCACACACAATCGCCGACGCTGTGGAAGCGGAACTCCGCGCTGCCTTTGACAACGCGGAGGTAATCATCCACCAAGATCCAGCCGGACTTGATGAAGGCCACCGGCAATTCATATAAAGAAGCGCTGTCGGCTGCGCGTCGCCACAACTGACAGAACCGTGGCTGCCTGTTAGGCTCACATCATGAGCAAAGGCAAAAAGCTGATCGTGTTGACAGGTGCCAGCCGCGGCATTGGCCACGCAACAGTTAAGCGATTTTCGGATGAGGGATGGCGCATCATCACCTGTAGTCGCGAAGACGTGCCGGAGGCCTGCAAACGAGATCCGAATTGGACCCAACACATCCCTACCGACCTCACGAACCCTGAATCTGTCAAAAATTTTATCCAGCAAACGAACGAAATTTTGGATGGCGAGGCAATGCACGCCCTCGTAAACAATGCCGCGATCTCACCCAAATCACCGCATCATGACCGCCTGGGCTGCCTGAATGGAGATGCCGAACGTTGGCGCGAAGTCTTTGAGCTCAACCTCTTTACACCACTTCTGCTCTGTCGAGAATTTGCCGCCGCATTGGGGCGGGGAGCCAGAGACAGTGGTGCGTCGATTGTCAACGTGACGTCAATCGCTGGCCATGCAATTCACCCATTCGCCGGGTCAGCCTACGCGACATCGAAAGCAGCGCTATCAGCGCTTACGCGGGAACTCGCGGTCGAGTTCGCCCAACTCGGCGTACGTGTAAACGCCGTTGCACCAGGAGAAATTGAAACGGAAATGGTTGGGGACGAATACGAACCACTTATCAACCGGATACCCATGCATCGAATGGGGCTACCAAGCGAGGTCGCTTCTTGCGTTTTTCAGTTATGTTCGTCTGACTTCGGTTATGTCACTGGAACGGAAATATTTGTAACTGGCGGCCAACACGTCTATTGATCGCACCTGTATGCAGGTCTTGCAATTCAGCGACAGTTAGTCCGTCGTCTGAAGCGACGTGAACATCGCATGACGTGCATCAAGCGCATCAACTTCATCAGTCAGCCAGCGCCCAAGAAGACCTTCGCCATACGCAGCTTGAAGGTCACGTAGCCGCACTAATTCCTGCTCACACATTTCAGCCATTGCTTCCAGCTGATCGGCTCGTTCGGAATCCGTCAATAGCGGCAAAAACCGAAGTTTCAGTGCAACCACTAATTTAGTCACATCGTTGACAGGTGCACGAATATTTGACGCCATCAAAACCCTAAACGCTTCACGCCCCGCATCTGTTATGCGCAACACAGTTGAGTCTTTAATCGCCTGCGGACCGACCAAGGCTCCGTCTGTGGTCTCCGCAAGGACCGCCAATCCTTCATAACACATCAGGTCAAGCGACGTTCCCAACAGGTCCAATGAAGGACCTATCATCCGGGCGATAAAATACCGCAACTCGCTCGCGAGTTCACCGTAAGGCCGTTCGCCTTCTAATAGGCAACCAAGCGCCGCCAGCCGAACCGCTTCTGTCGGAATTAGTGTGTTATCGCGATACATCGATTCCTGTGCTCAAGTTGCCAAAAGTAAAACACTATTTTCAAAAGTCATCGGTCATGCAGCTCGCTTAAGGTCCAGCGTATCCCAAACCTCGCCGAGAGCCGAAACCAGATACTCCATCATTGCATCGTCGTGGAATGGCGAGGGCGTTAGTCTCAGACGTTCCGTTCCACGTGGGACTGTCGGATAATTGATCGGTTGGACGTAGAGCCGGTGGCGTGCCAACAATTCGTCACTCGCCTGCTTGCAGCGGCGCGCGTCGCCGACCAAAACCGGCACAATATGACTTGCCGACGGCAGAACAGGAATTCCGGCCACGGCCAACATATCTTTCAATTTTGCAGCGCGCTCCTGATGGCGCGCACGCTCACTGTCGTGTGCCTTAAGGTGGCGGATACTAGCCAACGCGCCCGCCGCAATCGCTGGCGGCAAAGCGGTCGTGAAAATAAATCCATCGCCATAGGATCGAATGAAATCCACCAATTTCTCCGAACCCGCAATGTAACCGCCGACAACACCAAACGCTTTTCCTAAAGTCCCTTGAATCACCGTGATTCGATCCGCCACATTATCTCGTTCGGCCACTCCGGCGCCGCTCGGTCCGTAGAGGCCAACAGCGTGTACTTCGTCGAGAAAAGTCATTGCATTGTGTCGCTCGGCGACCTCGACGATGTCCTCAATTGGGGCGATGTCGCCATCCATTGAATGGACGGATTCGAAGGCAACCAGCTTTGGCCTCCCAGGAGCGTCTTCGGAAAGCAACCGATCGAGATCGGCTGCATCGTTGTGCCGAAAAATACGTTTATCCGCACGACTATTGCGGATGCCTTCGATCATCGAATTATGGTTGTTCGCATCGGAATAAATGATGCATTGGGGAATTTTACCGCCAAGTGTGGTCAACGTCGTCATGTTTGCAACATAACCCGACGTGAATAAGAGGGCGCATTCGGTTCCGTGTAATTCCGCGAGCTCTTGCTCAAGCAAGACGTGATAATGGTTTGTCCCAGCTATGTTTCGTGTGCCGCCAGCGCCGGCCCCACACTCGCGAAGCGCTGTAGTCATCGCTTCCAGCACTTTCGGATGCTGACCCATCCCAAGATAATCGTTGGAACACCACACAGTCACCTCGCCGACCGCCGTTCCATCATGACGCAACGCATGTGGAAAATCCCCCGCCATGCGCTTGAGATCGGCGAATACACGATACCGACCTTCAGCCTTGAGCGCGGACAGCGAGTCGACAAAATAACGGTCAAAGTTCATGGAGCCGTCCCACTCGTTCCATACTTCATGGCGGTGAGGCGTCGGTGTACGCCTCGCATTCCACACTCTATGACACTGGCACGTTCGCCAACAGTGTCAAGCGCCATAGTCTTGGCCGCGCACAAATCTAATTGGCGTCGGCGAACCCTTGATCTTCAATATAGGCCACGGTGTCGTCGAGCGCTTTTGTAAATCGATCTACCAATTCGCCGATTTCAGCCGCGGTTATGACAAGCGGTGGCGAGAATGCAACAACGTCACCGCCAATTGGCCGCAATAAGATGCCGTGCTCTTGCGCACGACCGGCAAGGTAGGCGCCGATACCAAGTGCAGGATCGAAGTTTTCCTTCGTCTCCTTGTTTTTAACCATTTCAATTGCCGCCATCAGCCCGACCCCTCTCACTTCACCAACGAAAGGACGATCACTCAATTTGCGCAATCCGTCCTGTAACGCAGGCGCTACAGCCCGAACCTGGCTGACAATATCACGCTCTTCATAAATTTTGAGTGTTTCCAAGGCAACTGCTGCAGCGACTGGATGCCCGGAATAGGTAAATCCATGGCCAAATAGGCCGATCTTGTTGCTGTTTTCACGGACAACACTGTAGACCTTCTCGTTCAACATTATGCCCGAAATCGGCAAATATGCTGAAGACAACGCCTTGGCAATACAGATCATGTCCGGTTCAAGATTGTAGGTTTGCGTACCGAACATGTTGCCAGTTCGCCCAAACCCGCAAATCACTTCATCGACGATGAAAAGAATGTCATGCTTTTTGAGGATCGGCTGAATTTTTTCAAAATACGTCTTTGGTGGCACAATCACGCCGCCCGCACCCATCACCGGCTCAGCGATAAATGCGGCGATCGTTTCGGGGCCCTCATCAGCGATCATCTGCTCCAGGTTTGCCGCCATTCGGGTAGCAAAATCTTCTTCGCTTTCACCAGCAACCCCAAATCGATAGTGATGCGGACAGTCGGTGTGCAAAATTCCGTCGATCGGCAAGCCGAAATCACGATGGTTATTCGGTAAGCCGCACAAACTGGCAGCCGCGACCGTGACGCCATGGTAGCCCTTGATACGGCTGATGATCTTGCGCTTCTCCGGCCGGCCAAGTGCGTGGTTGTAATACCACGCGAATTTAACAGCTGAATCGGTCGCCTCCGAACCAGAATTGGCAAAAAACACGTGCGACATGAGAACCGGCGCCATGCCGATAATTTTTTCAGCGAGGTCGATAACCGGATTGTGGCTGCGTGAGAAAAACGTATGGAAGTAGGGCAGTTTGCGCATTTGCTGCGCAGCAGCCTCGACCAAACGTTCCTCGCCAAAGCCAAGGGAGGTACACCACAACCCTGCTAAACCCTCAATGTACGCCTTGCCGCTCTCATCATAGACCCAGACGCCTTTGCCCTCGGTAATGATCAGTGGCCCAGTTTCTTCGTGCGCCTTAAGATTTGTATAGGGATGCAGCACATGGGCTATATCGCGGCTCGCCGCCGAGTTTCCGAGTTGTGCCATAGCAAAGTTCTCCCAATATCTTAATTTCTTAGCGGTTTGAAACGGCCGTTACCGCAACTTTACACTATTCCGCCGTTGCCTTGGCAAGCCGCAAGGCAAAATTGAATCAGAATAGACGGCCTCTTTATTTGTACTGGTTCATTTTGGATAGCGGGTATGCCATCCGACCCGCGAAGTTCGGAGGCACTTAGCGCTGTTGCCAGTAAAAGCGTATGTCGACCAAAAATGGAACCAGCTGCTTACGGCAATCGGACCGAGAGGGGACCATAGCCTTGTCCTTGTCCTTGTCCTTGTCCTTGTCCTTGTCCTTGTCCTTGTCCTGCCCGAAAGAATCACCGGAGCAATCTTCGACATCTGTCTTTGCTTGCCTACTTAACGCGGACTGTAAAATACCTGTTGGATGGAAGACGACGACAATTGCAAGGTCAGTAGTTGCACCGTTACCTTAACGCTGCCTAGCGCGTTTACTGCGGACAGCAATGCGCAAAATTGGCAATCTGAACTACTGCAACATCGGGCTCAAAAAAATAAAAAAAGCGAATTGTCATCTGCTGTGACGGAACGTGGAACAAACCTGACCAAATAGACGGCGATGTCGTCAGCCCTTCAAATGTTGTGAAAATCGCGCGCAGTGTAGTCCCGCGCGCCTGACGGCACTCATCAAGTAGTATTTTATGATCAAGGCGTTGGCACAGACCGCGGCTTGGACCGCCTAATGGGCGGTGGCTTTGGTATAGGTCTATCGAGAAATATCGAGGACGGTTACCGATTTCTCCTCCACAACTACGAGGATGGCGACGAACTGTTCCTCTTCGGATTTAGTCGAGGCGCCTATACAGCACGTAGTCTCGCCGGATTGATCCGCAATTGCGGCCTTCTCAAAAAAATTCATGCAGACCGTTTTCCAGAGGCCTATCAATTATATTGTAGTTTTGATGCCCCACCCGATTTTGCCATAGCCAGCCAATTTAGAAACGATTATTGCCGGCAGCCGGAAATCACCTTTATTGGCGTCTGGGACACGGTCGGAGCGCTCGGAATTCCAATCGGCATCCTCGATCATTTCGTGCGAAAAAGACACCAGTTCCATGACGTAGGACTCAGCAGCCATGTCAAATATGCGTATCAAGCCCTGGCGATCGACGAACGCCGGAAACCCTTTGTCCCGGCCGTATGGCAAACCAAAGGGTCGGCAAATCAGATTGTCGAGCAAGTATGGTTTGCCGACGTTCACAGTAACATTGGCGGCGGCTATCACGATGCCGGTCTTTCCGATCTGTCGTTCCTTTGGATAACAACGAAGGCGCGCGGCGTTGGACTCGCATTTGACGATGTTTTCGTCACGGAAATTGCCCACCCCAATCATGCTGGCGTATTGCGGAATTCGATGAACCTTGGCTACAGATTTCTTGGCCAATACGTGCGTCCAATCGACACAACAGCCGAAAGCGAATCAGTTCACGAAAGCGCTCGTCGACGCATCAACGATCACGCATTAAATTACCGACCTGCAAACTTGCCGAACTAATCGACTTTTGCATGCGTTTGACCGCCAAACGTGACACTAGCATTAGGTTGGGCATTTGCTTGGCAGCGGCAATGTTAAGCGTGCTAAGTTCAAAAACGCTCTAAACATCCGTTCGGCTGGAGAGATTGACCGTGATCGTGGTCTTCGGCGACATTAACATCGACATCGTAATGCGTGTCGAATCGCTGCCGAGGCGCGGCGAGACCGTTAACGGTGAGGACCACTTGCTCGTGCCTGGAGGCAAGGGTGCAAATCAAGCAGCAGCAGCAGCGCTTGCCGGCGCGCCGATAGCGATGTTTGGCCAGGTCGGTGAAGACAAGTTTGCATTTGCTGCACTTGAAATTCTTGATGCATCCGGCGTCGATCTTGCCGGCGTACAACGATCAAAACGCCCGACCGGATGTGCCGCGGTCTGGGTCGAGTCAAGTGGCGAAAATGCCATCGTCGTCGCCGCCGGCGCGAACAATGAGACAATCGCTGATCAAGTTCCCGATTCACTTCTCACGGCGGACACGATCCTTGCAATGCAAATGCACGTGACACTTGAGGAAAATTGGAAACTCGCACGCCGCGCCAAGGCGCTAGGCGCCCGTATCTTTCTCAATGTTGCGCCGGCCGGACCGGTGCCGAACGACATTCTAAAGCTCGTTGACGTACTCGTCGTGAATGAACTGGAAGGCGAAGCCCTCGCTGAGCAAGAAGGAATAGAGTTCTCCGAACTCATAGACATCCCCCGAGAAATTTCTGCCCGTTTTGGCAATACCTGTGTTTTGACATTAGGCGGAGCGGGCGCAGTCGCTTTCGACCGAACCGGTGGACTTTCGGTATCCGCCCTGCCAATTTCGCCGATCGATACGGTCGGTGCTGGAGACGCGTTTGTCGGTGGTCTCGCCGCGGCCGTCCACAAAGGTGCGGATTTGCGCACCGCACTCCATTACGCAAGTATTAGCGCTGGAATTTGCTGCACCAAAGTTGGTGCGCAAACGAGTTTGCCAAATGCCGCGGCAATTGAAGCCCGACTAACAGAACTTCCGCTGCCATGTACAATCGGTTGACGTCAGCCAAAACAATGAAACACACCTAGTCAGAAAAATCGTCGGGAAAAATTCAACATCTTAACAACGCCCACGCAGCGAATGAACAAAGATACCCACACATTTCAACTCGCCGACCTCGTGAGTGCTGACGAAGAAACGTTGGCAGAAAACATGCTAGAACCAGCAACGATGGTTGCTGCTTTTGACAACACGCACGAGTTATTGGAAGAAGGTAATAATGAACCGCAGCTCTTGAAAATCGTTGAAAGCGCGATGACGATCGCCGCCGACTTGTGGAACGACTTTGCACCCGATGCACCGAAGGTTGAGTGCGGCAAAGGCTGTTCTTGGTGCTGCTACCAACTCGTTGCTGCTACCGCGCCGGAGGTGATTTACGCCGCCCGTTTTATTCGCGCAACGTTCGACAACACAGAGTTCCGTGCTTTGCGGGATCAGTTAGCAGAGCACGTCGAATTTGCCGCCGGCTTAACATCAGGAGAGAATGTTGATCGGAACATACCTTGCCCATATTTAGAAGGCGGGATTTGTGGCATCTATGATGCAAGGCCGATGCAGTGTCGCGGCGTGTACTCGGAAAGCGCGGCTTTCTGTCATCGGTTGCTCGATGAGCGAAGCGACCTCGAAGCGCAACTTTCTGCAGGTGAAATCAGCGATCCATTCCTGCTAATTCCAAAAGTGCTTTATAATAGTGTTCAGATTGGCATGGCAGGAGCGTTGGGGCTCGCCGGCAACAAAACAGAAATGCTGGACTTTGCGGCGGCAATGCAAATTGCGCTTGGAAATGGAGACATCGCCATAGCGTGGCTAGAAGGGAAACCAGTTTTCGATTCAGCCCGTCTTCGGCGGACAGATGCCGACGAATACGCTACTAACTCGACGCCATACGCCTAATCTCTATCAGAGCACGTTGCAGTTGCTCATCGCCGTCCAGAATATCGTCCATTTCAACTAATATATGCGGCGCGATACCACCATCTACTATCTTACCCGACGGGGTGTAGTAGAGCGCCGTGGTTAGCTTGAGCGCTTGCTGTCCGGCCATTGGAATGATGGTTTGGACTGAACCTTTTCCAAAGGTTTTTTCGCCAATCAGCAGCGCCCGATTGTGGTCTTTAAGTGCGCCCGCAACTATTTCTGCGGCCGATGCCGACCCACGATTCACCAATACGACAATTGGCAATCCGCGAACGATATCGCCGAACGATGCGGAGTAGATATTTTCGTTGTTGCGTCCGCGGGTTGAAACAATTTGGCCCTTATCGAGCAAGGCGTCGCTGACTTCGATCGACTGACTAAGGAGGCCCCCCGGATTATTTCGTAAATCGATTACGAGGCCGATGAGACTTTCACCCAGTTCTTTGCGAATGCCGCCCACAGCCTTTTGTAACTCACTGCCTGTATGAGCATTAAAGGTCGTAATTCTGACGTAACCAATTTTCTCTTCAAGCCGCCAGCGAACCGCTTCAATCTTTATGATAGCTCGGATGATCGTCGTCTCGAATGGCCTCACGCCGTCACGATCAATAGTCAGCGTGATTTGAGTACCAACACGTCCGCGCAGGCGTCGCACTGCATCACGAAACGACAGCTCTGCCAGCGAAAATCCATCCGCATGCGTGATTCGGTCGCCAGGTTCAAGACCAGCTTTTTCACCCGGCGTGCCATCAAGCGGCGTAACCACCTCGATAAAGCCGTCTCCTTTTGAGACTTCAATTCCAATACCGCCAAACTCACCTTTGGTTTCATCGCGAATTGAGTTGTATTCATCGCCGTCAAGAAAGACGCTGTACTTATCGAGAGTCGCGAGCATTCCCGATATCGCCGCCTTGACTATCTTAGAGTCATCGGTGAGACCCTGGTCGTTTGCGTCTTTCACAGCTTCAACAGCAGCTGCCATGAGTTCATTCTTATCCACTTCATTGACGTAGTTGCGACGCACACGATCATAGACATGAGCAAATAAGTCGAACTGGGGAGATGCAACACCACCAGCGCCGTTAAGCCCGGTAAACGACGCAAGATGTTGGACCGCAGCGCGCGCCTCTGGACCGCGACCAGGTAGCGTGGCCGAGCAAGCAGCAACCGCGGCAATCAATAACCCGATCGCGTAGAAGTGAATCATCGACCCGCGCAACATTGGCGGCTCCTAATCATTCCACTCAGTATCGGCTGGATTAGCATATTGGCACGGGAGGATTATGCTCTGCCGTGAACGCAAACCTACTCCGGTCTTGTGCTGACATATATGCATATTGCTGTGCTTCCAACATTGGACTTGTTGTTCCGAGCTAGTCAGGTTCAGCACTAAACCGAAAAACATCGCTCGCAATCGTCGGACCATACATTCATGCGGTAGACCTTGGCCATGCAGCAGACCTTGGTACTACAAATGGGTGTAGTATAATTGGCGCGGCAACGTGATGAATTGTATTAAGAAGATAAACAGGATACGAGATGACCAAGGTCAAACTCTACGGCATTCCAATAAGTTCATACACGTGGTCGGCACGGCTTGCGCTCGTCGAAAAAGGCATCGAGTACGAAATGGTCGAGCAACAACCGCATACACCCGAGCAATTTTCACTGCATCCATTTGGCAAAGTGCCGGCTTTACGCAACGGAGATCTCACACTTTGCGAAACGGCGGCAATTATGCGCTATGTGGATGAGGCATTCGATGGCCCGCAACTGCAACCTCAGAGGCCAGAAGCACGCGCGCAAATGGAGCAGTGGCTGAGCCTCATAAACGATAACTTTTACGATGCTATGATCCGCCGTCTTGTTCTCGAACGGTTCGCTCCAATCATTGCATGGCGTGAACCGAACGAAGAGAAAATTGCGGGAGCGCTTCCTGATATCGAGTTTCAGCTCGACCTCCTGGACACGCATTTCACAACAAACAAACACTTGGCGTCTGAAGACGTAACCCTCGCCGATATGTTGTTAATCCCAATTATATTTTCTGTAGCGATGACACCGGAAGGCGGCGGCTTTTTAGAGCAACGGTCACATCTCGCCCGATGGCAGAAGGGCATGGCAAGCAGACCAAGTTTTGTTGATACATTGCCGCCATTCGCGGTTGCCGCGTCAATTCAGGACACGGCAAGTATAGCGAACTAGGCCCGCAATCTCACGGATGCGTGATTTGGGTGAGGAATAAATTGCGGCTATCTTTATCTACATGAAGAAGCTCGCAATCATCATCGGCAGCGTTGTCATTGCGTCGCACCTGAGCGGCGGAGCTCATGCTGAATCGACCACACCGACAGTGGTCGAGCTCTTCACATCTCAGGGCTGCTACTCCTGTCCTCCGGAAGAAGCCTTCCTTGGCGAACTTGCATCAAAGGATGGCGTATTGCCGCTCGAGTTCCACGTCAACTACTGGGACAAGCTCGTTTATGGCGCTGCCGGTAAATGAAAGGACGCATTCTCGAACCCAGCGTCAACGCAACGGCAACGGCAATATAATCAGAGTATTCGTGGTTCTGGGTGCGTCTACACACCGCAAATGATCGTCGACGGGACAACAGAATTCGTTGGCACCCCCCGAAAAAAATCCTTTCTTCCATCAGAAATACAAGTGTCGACAAACGTCCCCGCATCGACATTTCAATCGCACCCGGCAAGCAGGGCAGCTTTACGGTTTCGCTCGATGGAGCGGTGGCCGAATCCGGTGCAGTTTGGTTCTTGCGCTTCATCAAAGCTAAAAAAACGGAAGTGCTGGCTGGTGAGAATAAAGGCAAGACACTCATCAGCCACAACATCGTCCTTGAAATGCGTCGGCTGGGTGATTGGAATGGCGAGATGACAACTCTTGAATTGGCCGACGCGCAGTTGGGCGATGATCAGGGTTGTGCCGTCATTGTCCAGAATGAAAGCCTAGGGCCAATTTTTGGCGCGGCTGTTTGTCCTCCAGTCACCTCCTAGAAAACTCATCCTTTAGTATCGTTGGCGCCGCGGTCGCGCTTGAGTAGTTTAAGCTCCCCGCAACTGCAAGCTCACGGAATTACCGACATGCGTATTGCCGTCCTCGACGACTATCAAAACGTCGCGCTCCGCCTCGCCGATTGGGAGTCGATCGGAGCCGACGCCGAAATAGCAGTGTTCAACGAACATATGAGCGACGAAGGCGCTCTCGCCACCGCGCTCGTAAATTTCGACATCGTCGTCTTAATGCGTGAGCGCACGCCATTTCCGGCAAGCCTCATTGAGAAGCTACCCAATCTCAAACTGTTGATCAGCACGGGCGCACGCAATCGCTCCATCGATTTAGAAGTGGCGGTCAACAGGGGCATCATTGTTTGCGGTACGCCGCTTATCCCTCATCCGCCGGCGGAGCTTACCTGGGCCTTAATTCTAGCAATCGTCAAAGACATTCCAGCCGAGGACGCAGCGATGCGCCAGGGCAAATGGCAAACGCGTCTTGGGCGAACGCTTAAGGGCAAGACCCTAGGGATCGTCGGGCTTGGCAACCTCGGTGGGCAAACAGCGTTGATTGGTCAAGCCTTCGGCATGGAAATTATTGCGTGGAGCCAGAACCTGACCGATGCCCGTGCTGCAGAATTTGGTGCCAAACGTGTCGCGCTGGACACTCTTATGAGCACCGCCGATGTCGTTACTATCCATCTTTACCTCAGCCAACGCACGATCGGCGTCATTGGCAGGCAAGAACTCAGCCTCATGAAACCATCTGCCTATCTCGTCAACACCGCACGCAGCCCGATCATTGATGAAGCAGCACTTATCGACGTATTGCAGAACCGAAAAATTGCTGGTGCGGCACTTGATGTCTTCGACGTCGAACCACTCCCTCTGAACCACCCATTTCGCACCCTCGACAATACTATTGTGACGCCGCATGTCGGCTACGTCACAGAGGAAGGGTTGAGCGTGATGTATGGCGGGGTCGTTGAAAATATCCGCGCTTACCGCGAGGGCCGGCCAGTTCAGCAGTTGAGAGTCTAGCTCTCACCCGTAAATAGAATTCAACTCAAACCGTCTTCGAGCACACCGTTTCGCGCAAGGACACGGCCATTCTTGATGACCAGAGAGCGCGGCTTGGGGTCGACAATCGCTTCGGCCAGGGTTTCCGCCGGCAACGTCACGAAGTCTGCGCGACATCCCGGTTCCAGCCCGTAATTCTCGAAGCCCATGATGTCGGCAGCCGCGTAGGTCGCCAGATCGAGCGTTGATTCGATGTCGTCGTCACGCCGATATCCGACCCGATAGGCGATGAACTGCGCCCGTTCGACCATATCGCCATTACCAAATGGCCACCAAGTATCACGGATCGCATCGGATCCTGCGAATACCCTGACACCGGCAACTGCCAGTTTCTTCAACGGCAGCATGGGAGATGACCCAGGACCAAACGTCATGACCGACACACCAGCCTCAGCCATCAGCGCCGCGGTCTGATCGAATGTCGCATCGTTAATAGCACCAAGGGCGAAGCCATGACTGACGGTCACTCTTCCCGCCATCCCGAGCGCTTTAGCACGTTCGCATATCAGCACGATGTTAAAATTTCCAAGCTCGCCTGGCTCGTGGAGATGAATATCGATACCAGCACCCGTTCGCTCGGCCGCGGCGAACAGTGCATCGAGTTGACCAACGGGATCACGATCGATGACAGCCGGATCGATGCCGCCAATAAATTCCGCGCCCTCACCAATTGCTGATTCTAAGAGATCGATTGTGCCTGGACTCGAGACAACGCCGTCTTGTGGAAAAGCGACAATTTGGATTTCCATCGCATCAGCAAATTTCTCGCGCACCTTCATGACCGCATGAAGGCTGTCGAGCCCGACCTCGTTGGTCACATCAACATGGCTCCGCATGTGAGTCGTGCCCTTAGTAATTGCCTGTCGAACCAGGTTTGAGGCACGCACTTCGACCGAAAGCGGCAAGGTTGGCATGATGCTCTTGTCGTTCTTAATCCGATCCTGACGGGTTGGACCGGCCGAATGGGGCATCCATGGCAAGCCAATCAACGTTTTATCGAGATGCAGATGACCATCGATCAAGCCAGGGCAAAGTAAATCGCCGCCCACATCGACAACCTCAACATCATCCGACGTAGTCGGCTCATCGGCCGAAACACTCATGATGACGCCCTCTCTCACAAGTACGTTCACCACCCCTTGACCGTGACCGCGGGCATTTTTGACCAACAGCTTTTGATGGGACATGGGTATATACCTCGAACATATCGCCGACATTCGGCCAGAAACATTGTCAACGAATACAGCCTATCACACGAGTCCGTGGCAAGAATGTACTGGCAACTCTGCTGTTCCACGTGCGTAACTCTTGAGACATTCATTCAAGCAAAATTCGAGGTTCAGTGGCCCTACGCTCCGTGAAACTTCCACCCGCAGACATCAACCTGCCAAGCAATTTGCATGCAATGAGCCTGATGATGGTCTCTACCGTCTCCCGCTCCGCACTTCATGCCACAATCCGACATGCATCAGCTGGAATGCACGCCTTCGAGTTACTATTCTTTCAAAACTTTGTCGGACTCTTCTTCATGCTGCCTTGGATTGTGCGGTATGGCTTCGCTCCTTTGAGGACGACGCGCCTCAAATTGCAGCTCTTGCGCGTAATCATCACGGTCGTCTCCGCGTCCATGCTTTTTCACGCCCTCTCGATCACGCCGCTTGCAAGGGTCGCTGCCCTCACGTTCCTGGTACCAATCTTCACGACGGTATTAGCAATATTTTTCCTGGGTGAAACCGTCCGCCTGCGTCGCTGGCTGGCAATCCTATTCGGATTTGCGGGAACATTCGTTGTTGTACGGCCAGGAATTGATGCCGTCGATTTTGGTTCGCTCCTGACGATCGGATCATCGATCATATTTTCATTCGCGCTATTGCTGACCAAAATCATTAGCCGGACGGACTCCTCTGTCACTATTACCTGTTATTCGGTCATGCTGATGACGCCGATGTCCCTCGCTGCGGCGATCTTTGTCTGGCACTGGCCGGAGCCACATCAAATTATCTGGCTTATCGCGATCGGTGTGCTCTCGACCGGCTCCCAACTTATCGGTACGCAAGCACTAAAGGAGGGCGACATGAATGTCCTCTTACCGCTCGATTTCTTCAAGCTCATCTGGTCCTCGGTAATTGGCTATGTGTTTTTTTCGGAAATTCCCAGCATCTATACCTGGATCGGCGGCGCGATGATCTTCGCCAGCGCGACCTATATCGCCTTCCGCGAAAGCAAGTTTGGTAGAGCTAATGCCGTACAAACAGCGACCAAATGAGAGCCCCCTCATATCTCCGTGCCATAGCGGCTTGATGCACCGGAGTGCCAACGATAGGGTGGCATCGATCGCATGCTTTCACTGAGCGGTATGTAAAGGCAGTTTCTCAACCTAGCCTAAGAGGTAGCAAATGCCCGATTTCGACCTCGTCGTCCGAAATGGAACCATCGCAACGGCGACAGACGTTATGGACTGCGACATTGGAATTCATGACGGCACTATTGTGGCGCTCGCGCAGGATCTTGGGCCTGCTACCAAGGAAATTGATGCGGTTGGCAAGCTCATCCTGCCTGGCGGCATCGACAGTCACTGTCACATAGATCAATTGTCAGCCCTCGGAATTCGAAATGCCGATGATTTCGAATCCGGGACTATAGCGGCAGCTTTCGGTGGAACGACGACGATCATCCCATTCGCTTGTCAGCATCACGGCGATTCTCTCCGCGCCGTTGTCGAGGAGTATCATGATCGCGCCCGACCAAAGGCGGTAATCGACTACGCATTCCATCTGATTGTGACGGACCCCAGTCCGGAAATTCTCGGGCAGGAGTTGCCGGCCCTCATTCGTGATGGCTACACATCATTCAAAATCTACATGACATATGACAGCCTGAAGCTCGACGACTACCAGATACTGGACGTTCTGGCAGTGGCACGGCGGGAAGGCGCGCTGGTCATGGTCCATGCCGAAAATTACGACATGATTCGCTGGCTCTCGGACCAGCTGATCGACGGCGGCAATCGGGCACCTAAGTTTCACGCGATAAGCCACCCCCGGATCGCCGAAGGGGAAGCAACACACCGGGCAATCAGCCTAGCCGAACTGCTCGACGTCCCGCTTCTTGTTGTTCACGTTTCCACAGAAGAGGCCATGAGGGAAATTCGCAGCGCGCAAGTTCGCGGCCTTAAAATTTATGGTGAGACCTGCCCCCAATACTTACTGCTCACAGCCGACGATTTGGATAAACCGGGCATGGACGGCGCCATGTGGTGCTGCAGCCCACCACCGCGCGATGCCGCCGCTCAAGCGGCCATCTGGCAAGGTATAAAAGGCGGCGTCTTTCAGGTTCTGTCCTCCGACCACGCGCCCTATCGCTTCGACGAGACCGGCAAGCTCGCCAAGGGACCAAATGTATCGTTCAAAGAGATCGCCAACGGCATCCCCGGCATCGAATTGCGGCTACCCCTACTCTATTCTGAGGGCGTCGGCACTGGGCGGATCGACGTGCACCAATTCGTTGCACTCGCAAGTACGAACGCGGCGCGGCTCTATGGCCTTTATCCGAGGAAGGGCACGATTATGGTCGGGTCCGACGCGGATTTGGCAATCTGGAACACCGGCAAAACGCAGACAATTACTTACGATATGCTCCACGACAGAGCGGGTTACACGCCCTACGAAGGACGCAGCATCACTGGTTGGCCCGAAACCGTTATAAGCCGGGGTCGCGTTGTTGTGGATGACGGCAAGCTCGGTGTCGATATCGGTAGCGGCGAATTTCTGCGCTGCGCGTCGCCAGAATCAGCAAAACCGCTTGGCCGGACATTGCCGGAGCTCGACCCGAAGCGGAATTTCGGCGCAACGCTTTCATTCTGATCGGCGAAGCGAGACATCATGGCACGCAAGGTCAAGGTCGCCTGCGCTCAACAGGGGCCGATACATATAGCAGACAGCCGCGAGAGCGTCGTCGCGCGGCTGCTGGAGATGCTGCGCGAAGCCCATGCGGGCGGCTGCAAGCTGGTGGTCTTTCCCGAACTCGCCTTAACGACTTTCTTCCCGCGCTACTGGATGGAGGACGATAAGGAAATCGACTCTTACTTCGAGCGCGAAATGCCGAATGAGGCAACGCGGCCCCTGTTCGAGGCTGCAGCCGAACTCAGCATCGGTTTCTGCCTCGGCTATGCGGAACTCGTGGAAGAAGGCAGCAAATTACGGCGCTACAACACCTGCATTCTGGTCGGGCCCGACGGGCGAATCATTGGCAAATACCGCAAGGTGCATCTGCCCGGCCACGCCGAGCATTTGCCGGAAGCGCCATTTCAGCATCTTGAGAAGAAGTATTTTGAGATTGGCAACCTCGGGTTTCCTGTCTGGCGCACGCCCTACAACTCTTGGGCCAACGGCATCATGGGCATGTGCATCTGCAACGACCGGCGCTGGCCCGAAACCTACCGCGTCATGGGCCTACAAGGCGTCGAGATGGTCATGCTCGGTTACAATTTGCCGACCGACAACATTCATTGGGACGAACCGGCACACCTGCGCAGTTTCCACAACCACCTCTCCATGCAATCGGGTGCCTACCAGAACGGCACCTGGGTCATCGGCGCTGCAAAGGGCGGCAAGGAGGATGGCTTCGGTCTTGTCGCCGAATCTTGCATCGTTGCGCCGACCGGAGAGATCGTTGCGCTGGCGACAACCGCGGAGGACGAAGTCCTGCAATACGACTGCGATTTTGACTTCGGCAAAAATATCAAACAGCATATCTTCAATTTTGAAAAACATCGCCGGATCGAGCATTACCAACTCATAACGGAACGCACGGGCGCAATCCCGCCGTCAGAAAGCGACTAAACCAATGCATTTTGATTTTCAGAAACTGGCACCAGCGCAGCGCTACAAACTTTTGATCGGATTCGTTGTTCCTCGTCCGATTGCCCTCGTCACGACGCGTAGCAAAGCGGGGCTCGATAACGCCGCCCCTTTTAGTTTTTTCAACGTGTTCAGCGAAAACCCGGCACTCGTCATGTTGGGCCTCGGCGAACGGCCTGATGGCACCCCCAAAGACACCACAGCCAACATCAACGAGACCGGCGAATTCGTCGTCAATCTCGTCGATGAGTCGATTGCCAAACGGATGGCGCTCGCTGCCATCGAGTTTCCAGCTGATGAAAGCGAGATTGACCCGGCCGGCTTCACGCTGGCGCCTTCTACCGAGATCAACGTCGGCCGCATCGCCGAAGCCCCAGCGAGCCTGGAATGCCGTAAGTATCAGGCAATTGAGGTCGGCGACAAAAATCGCATGTTAATGATCGGTGAAGTCATTCACTTCCATGCACGCGACGGCCTCGTCGATCCAGAAACCCACTACATCAACGAAGAAACCTACAAACCGATCGGCCGCCTTCACCGCGCGCTCTACACAAAGACCGCCGACCGTTTTGAAATGCCGTTGATGACTTATGAGGAATGGTGCGCGAAGAAGGCTGAGGAAGGTGGCTAACCGTTAGTTGCCCTTAGTCTTTTTCGGTTTCCATTCCCGCGCCAATCTCCGCGCTTCGGCGACTTCCGCTCGAGTCAATTGTTTGAACATTGCGAGGCGTAGCCGTATTGCTTGTTGCTGCGCCCACTCGTCCTCCGACTGGTTGGCGGCAAGTTCGTTCCACATGTAGGCGAGAAGATAGTTCTCACGGATTCCTTGTCCGTTCGCATAGGCAACCCCAAGTGAAAGCTGACCAAGCGCGTTGCCTCGCTCGGCCGCCATCTGAAACCATTTCACCGATTTCTCGAGATCTTTCGGCACCGCGAAACCGTCGGCATAAATGCCGCCAAGAGAGGCCTGCGCGCCAGCATGTCCCAGCTCGGCAGCTTTTCCGTACCAAATCAGCGCCTGTGCATCGTCGACCAGGACGCCACTACCGGTCTGATACATATAGCCAAGCTGAAATTGGGCTTCGGCGTTGGCAAGTTCGGCTGCCGCGCGAAATTCTTGCAGCGCTGTCGCATAGTCGCCGCTATCGCGTGCATTGATACCGTCGGTGACGTCGGCGCGAGCGAGATTGGCAACCGCTAGGATAGCTAGGGCGCCAAATGCGAGGACAGAACTTGTTTTCATGGCTCCCCGCTCCATTCAGCAGCGCACCGCGCCGATTGCCATTGTGACCGCCGCCTGTGATGGCTCAACAACGGGCAAACCGACGCTCTCGGCAACTTGTTCTCGATAGTCCGCCATGCCGGCACACCCGAAAATCAATACGTCAGCACCACATTCGTCCCGCAAACGCTCGCCGGTCTTTATCATCCGCCCCAGCACATTGTCTTTGTCCGACAATTCGGTAACACCAAGACCGACCGGGACTTCGCCGGCGAAGCGCTGGGCAAGCCCAAGCTGGCGGACATAGCGCAAATGGCGCTGAACACCGCTTTCGAGAATTGAGATGAGACCGAAGCGCTCGCCTTTCGTAAGGGCGGTCAGCATGGCACATTCCGCGATTCCCAGAACCGGTCGCGCCGTTATTTCACGGGCCGCATGCAAGCCCGGATCACTGTAGCAGGCGATCACGAAGGCCGCCGCGTCATTGTCGCGTGCTTTGACGAAATTACAGAGTGGCGCGACGACACTTTCGGCATCTGCCTGAGTTTCAATCCCCGGTGGACCCTCGGGCAGTGTTACACACTCAAGTTCGGGCCCGCCCGCCATACGCAGAGGGTCGAGCGCGCGGTCGATCCCTTGCGTGACCTCTTCGGTCGAGTTGGGGTTGATGACAATAATTCGATCAGTGGTCATCTCTCGTTCTCGGCGTCCACTTCAGTGTCGAGACGCTCGTCGACCTCGACGATGTAGCGCTGGAGCGTGCCAGCACCTTCCCTGTATTTCCTGACCGCAAGATATTCCGGCGACTGATAATGTGCCACCGCGTCTTCGTAGCTTGGCCATTCGACGATGCCAACCTTGCCGTTCAATGGCACCCCTTCGACCGCGACCTGCCGCCCGCGACGTATGACGATCCTGCCGCCGCGCTCACTCGTTAGAGTGCGCGACCGCTTCGCGTATTCATCCCAGCCTTTGGGCTCTGTCACTTTGGCTATGCTGACCGAATATGCAATCATTCCCTACCTCCGCTTAGTTCTTTACCAACAAGTTCAACCTCGCCTAGATTGTACGCATATGTTGCCTTGATTGCTGCACGATTGCAGTCAATGCTGGCGAACGAAGTACTGTCGGCGAAGCCGATGATCAAAATGAGATATGCGCGATGGCCGTTGAATTTAGACCTTTAAGTAAAAATCTCGGCGTTGAGGCCATTGGTGTCGATCTCTCGCAGCCAATAGACGACGAGACGTTCAGCAAACTCCGTCAAGCTTGGCTTGATCATGGAATCATGCTGTTTCGCGGCCAGGATATAGATATCCCACAGCAGAAGGCATTCGTTGCCCGGTTTGGCGAGCTCTGGGATACGTTTACCCGAACGCCGCATCCTGATCATCCGGAAGTCTCAATATTTTCAAATATCAAACAGAACGGTGAATATATCGGCAACCCGCCTGAAGACGGCACTTGGCATAGCGATTTTTTCTATCACCAGAGCACGGCCGCGGGCTCAATGTTCTATGCCAAAGAGGTTCCACCCGAAAAAGGCAACACGCATTTCGCCAGCATGACGGCCGCTTATGATGCGCTACCGGAAGAAACAAAGGCGCGGATCGACGGTCTCAAATGTAACTACAGCCTGAACCGTGATTTAGAGCTTGTCTGGACAGACCGCAAGCAAACATCGGAACAAAAAGCCGCAACGCCTGATGTTGTCCATCCGGTCGTTCGGACCCACCCTGAGACAGGCCGCAAAGCGTTATTCCTGGGATTTCGCGGAACCGAGGCGGCGGAAACGGAAGGCATGCCCGTGGAAGAAGGTCGACAGCTTTTGGATGAGCTGCGGGAACACGCGACCCAGCCGCAGTTCGTCTATACGCAGCAATGGAAACCTGGCGACGCGATGTTTTGGGACAACCGTTGCACCCTGCATCGCGCGACCTTATTCGACGTCGAAAAGTATAATCGTCTTTGTTACCGAATAACGGTTAGAAGCGAACCACCATACTAACATTGCAGTATCTGGGAGATAAAATTGGACCGTAAACAAGAGCGGACCATCGAATGGGAATGTCAGAGGGTCTTGCGCCAATACTATCAATTTGTTGATCAGCGTATGTACAAAAAGGCAGCAAACCTCTTTACACCCGATGTCGAGTGGCAGGCTTTTGATGTCCACCTGAAGGGTCGTGAAGAAATATATAAGGGACTCATTGGCGGTTTAGCGGAAGGCACAATCCGTCACGTTATCACCAACACGGTCATCGATGTCCTCGATGAGGATCACGCGGTTTCGAGATCATACAATACCGACTATTACGTGCCGGGAGCGAAAGTTGAAGACGGTGATGCACCGCTTCACTTTGATGGCCCACATCGGATCGAAGACAACTACGCCGAGCTGACACGCACGGATGAGGGATGGTTAATCTCCAAACGAGATGTAAAATTGATCTTCCGGCGTGCTAACGAGCCAATTGCACTGGAGTCCTGGGCCAAGACTGAGGGCAAGGTCGCACCATCTTCCTGAGCACTGGCATTTTTCGATGGATTAGTTTGCCGTCAAGTGCCGTCTGGTAGACGTCACGACACATCATTCAGCAAAATCCAAATGGCAATAAGTTGCCATTGCTGGGAGGGCACACGACAGTGGATGAAGAACAGAGATTTGAAATCGAATGGGACTGCCAAAAAATCTCACGCCAATATTATCACCTGATGGACCAGCGCAACTACGATGACGCAATAATGCTGTTCTCGCCTGACGTCCGCTGGGAAGTGATGGGACTCGATTTGCACGGCCGTAAAGCGGTCCGCGACGCATTCAGCGGACTAACGAAATCGACCATCCGTCACGTACTGACCAACACCACTGTTGATGTTGTCGACGAGGATCACGCGAACGCTGTGTCCTACGTGACGATCTACGTCGAAAAGGGCTTTCCCGACGATGGACCGCTCCATTTCGATGGACCTAACCGTCTCGGTGAAAACCACGACACGTTGGTGCGAACGGAAGACGGCTGGCGCATCGCCCATCGGACCGGCCAACTGGCATTTGCACGCGACTAATTTTTGAAAAAGAATTGGCACCGAGGCGGATCAATCCGCCTCGGCTACTCAAAATTTCGCTATTCGCGAACCTGCTTGAAAGCTGGCCCCGACCCACGCTCGCAGATGCGCCACCCTTCTGCGGTCCGTTTCAATTTTGCGTGTTGCGTGCCCAGTCGATCAGGCCCGGTGAACGCCAACGGTCCATCGTCGGGAAATCCCTTTTCCACATAGATGGTGTTATAGGAAATCGATTCGGCATTATCTTCGTCGATGACCGTTACCACCGTGTTCGTCAACACATGACGGATCGTCGAATCGTCTAGGCCGCCAAACGAGCCCCGCACCGCCTCGCGGCCAATCAAATCGAGTCCCATCACGACCCAGTGAATGTCTTCTGAAAATAACTGCACCGCTTTGTCATATTCGCGTTGATCGACGTGAAGGTAGTATTGGCGCAGCACCTTCTGACAGTCCCATTCGATCTCTCGTTCTTGCTCGCGATCCATCTTCAACCTCTCCTATTCCTAAATTATTAACGGTAAATTAGGACTTCTGTCCGGCCAGCAAGCCTTCTTGGCCGGCCCAGGTTTCGAGGGCCAATGGCTCGGCCTTACTGCGAAAGATGACGCGACCGACGCGGGTGGACATCTTCCAGCCATCGTCAGTGCGAGTGAATGAGGCGTAGTGATCGGAGATGCGGTTTGGGCCGTCGAACGGCAACGAGCCATCCACTTCATCCAATCGCCCGCGTGGCGAATAGTAAATATTGTTATAGGATCGTGCTTCCGCATGATCTTCGTCGATGACGGTGACGACTGTATTCGTCAGAATATGGCGAATGGTGCCCTTCTGCAGGCCTGCATAGAGGCCTTTGAGGATTTGATCGCGCCCCTTTAGGTCGACGCCCATCACCGCCCAGCTCGCGTCCTCAGTGAACAACGCGGCGGCTTCCTCATATTCGTACTGGTCCACATGTTTGTAGTAGTTGCGCATGACTTTTTGGCATGCCCATTCGATCAAACGTTCCTGCTTGCGGTCCATCACAATGCCTCCCCTCAGCTTGCGCGAGCGGCCTTTATGGTGAAGTTTTCTGCGCGATTGTTTGCATTTTGTCAAATTCCGGTTACTCTCCCGCATTGACATTGTGATGCGCACAAAAGTCAATATTCAAATCTACTGCAGGGAGACGTTAGATGAGAGTACACCAGAACCTCTGGTTGCCTATGGCGGCGGCGGCGGCAGTGTTTACTGCCAGCATTGCTGCACCGGCTTTGGCCCAGGACCTATCTTCACAGCTTGCTAAACAAAGCACGCTTGAGACGATCAAAAAACGCGGCATTATAAATATTGGGAACTCACCGTTCCGGCCGTGGGTTATGCGTGACATTACAGGCGTAGCAGTCGGTTATGAGATCGACGTTGGAACGCAGCTCGCAAAAGATATGGACGTGACGCCTAATTTCATTACGACAGCTTGGGATGGTATCATTCCGGCGCTTCTGTCCGGCAAGTTCGATATCATCGTCGGTGGCATGTCGAAAACGCCAAAGCGCGGGCTTCAGGTTAACTTTTCATCGACCTATAATAGAACCGGCACGATGATCGCTGCGAGCAAGAAACTTGCAGGCGACTTCCAGACGGTCGAAGATTTCAACAGGACCGATGTCGTCATGGCATGCCGCCGCGCCAGTACCGCATGTGACAAAGTCAAGCAATACACTCCAAAGGCGAAGTGGATAATGTTTGACGACGAGGCAACGGCTTTGCAGGAAGTTCTTAACGGCAACGCCCACGGCGTACCGTCTAGCTGGCCGCAAGTGACACTGTGGACCAACGAAAATAAGGGTGAGCTGCATTCGCCAATTACGAGTCCAATTCGGCCAAATCCGGCGGCCCTTGCTATGCGCAGAGGAGACCCTGATTTCATGACATTCATCAATAATTGGATCGAGTGGAACGAGGACTATCTTGCCGAACGGCGCCACTATTGGTTTGGAACGCTCGATTGGCAACAAGACTACAAAATCGCTCCTAAAAAGAAAAAATAGCGATTTGAAAGTTGCGGAGAGGCCGGCTGTTCAATCAGCCGGCCCTTTTTTTGTCCAACGTGGGCTGATATCGTTGGGCGTCTCAGCCCGTGGGAGAATTCTGATGGACCGCAAACAAGAACGCGTCATCGAGTGGGAATGCCAACGTGTCTTGAGTCAGAATTTTCATCACGTTGACCGACGAGAATTTGAAGCGGCGGCAAACCAATACACGTCTGACGCCAACTGGTCCGTTGATGGTGTGACACTCAACGGCAGCGCTGAAATTCTCGAAGCCCTTTATCCCGCATTGAGCGACGGCACAATTCGTCATGTCTTTACCAATGCAATCGTAACAGTAATCGACGAGGATCAGGCGGAATGCCGAGCGTACCTCAGTATTTATTACACCGCCGACGCCAGGGTAGAGGATTCGCAAGGCCCGCTTCCGTTCGAAAGGCCACACCGCATCGGCGACCAGGTAGTCAAAATGGTGCGCACCGAAGACGGATGGTGGATCGCTGCACTACAGTCGAGCACAATTTTCAGGCGCAATCCTGACGAACCCATTTCCCTTGAGAAGTGGGCTAAGGCAGAGGGAAAGGGACCCTGAAGAGCCGATTAGAGAGACAATCCGAGTCATTAAACCACTTTATATGAGGCAAGCTATGCAGATCGCTGTGCTTGACGATTACCTTGATGTTGTCGACCGATTGGCCGATTGGAGTGGGATCTGCGCTCAGGCGACGCTCAAGATATTTCATACCCATCTGGGAAACGAAGATCAGATAGCCGAGGTTCTCGCCGATTTCCAGATCGTTGTTGCCCAACGTGAACGCACCCAGTTCCCTGCTTCACTTCTCAAGAAACTGCCAAACCTTAAGCTTTTGGTCACGACGGCAATGCGCAACCGCGCAATCGATCTCGCCGCGGCGCGATCATGTGGCATTGTTGTTTGTGGCACCCCGGTCCATCCCTATCCCCCCTCCGAGTTGACTTGGGCCCTTATTCTGGCGCTCGTCACCCGCATCAAACACCACGATGCGACAGTGCGGGCTGGAAAATGGCTGTCTGGACTGCATGGCACGCTTCACGGCAAGACATTGGGCATTTTAGGACTTGGTACGCTCGGCAAGCAGGTCGCGGTCGTCGCACCTACATTTGGCATGGATGTTGTCGCCTGGAGCCGAAACCTGACGAATGAGGAAGCGCAAGCTCACGGTGCGCGACGCGTCGACATGGATGATTTGCTAAGGACGTCAGATATTGTCAGCATCCATCTGTTTCTCAGCCCGGAAATGAAAGATCTCATTGGCAC
>CAVOAK010000015.1:0-31040 GCA_963693665.1 Alphaproteobacteria bacterium
AAAAGATTGTGTTGGCCTATTCAGGTGGGCTCGACACGTCGGTAATTCTGCGTTGGCTGCAGGAGACCTATCGCTGTGAGGTTGTGACCTTTACTGCAGATTTAGGGCAGGGCGAAGATCTGGCGCCAGCGCGGGCGAAAGCCGAGCTGTTGGGCGTCAAGGAGATATTCGTCGAAGATCTTCGGGAAACGTTCGTTGCCGATTATGTTTTCCCGATGTTCCGCGCGAACGCGCTGTACGAGGGCACCTACTTGCTTGGGACGTCGATCGCCAGGCCGCTCATTGCCAAACGTCAAATCGAGATAGCTTTGGAAACCGGCGCTGATGCTGTAGCGCACGGCGCGACTGGTAAGGGCAATGATCAAATACGGTTTGAGCTTGGCTACTATGCGCTGAAGCCAGATATAAAAGTGATCGCGCCGTGGCGCGAGTGGGACCTGACGTCGCGCAGCAGCCTGATTGCCTACGCCGAATCGCACCAGATAAAGATTGACACTGATAAGCGGGGCGAAGCCCCATTTTCGGTCGACTCGAACCTGCTGCACATCTCTGCCGAAGGCAAGATTCTCGAAGATCCGTCGGTCGAAGCACCGGAGTACGTGTATTCGCGGACAGTGTCTCCCGAAGAGGCACCTGATAAAGCGCACTATGTAGAAATCGCCTTTGAGCGCGGTGATGCCGTGGCAATTGATGGCAAGAAACTGTCTCCGGCAACTCTTCTAACCACGCTGAATACGCTCGGCGGCGAAAATGGAATTGGCCGGCTGGATCTCGTTGAGAATCGCTTCGTCGGTATGAAGTCGCGTGGCATCTATGAGACGCCAGGCGGCACAATCCTTATTGCGGCGCACAGGGCCATCGAATCGCTGACCCTCGACCGCGAAGCAACGCACCTTAAGGACGAGCTGATGCCGCGCTATGCCAAGCTTGTCTATAACGGCTTCTGGTTCTCGCCTGAGCGCGAGATGCTGCAGGCGTTGATTGACAAGAGCCAGGAGCATGTCAGCGGCACAGTGCGCTTAAAACTCTACAAGGGCGGCATCCAGGTTGTTGGCCGAAGTTCGCCCGAAAGCCTCTACAGCGAGGAACATGTCACCTTCGAAGAGGATCAGGTCTATGACCAGCGCGATGCCGAAGGCTTCATCAAGCTCAATGCGTTGCGGCTGCGGCTTGCCGCGAGTAGAGGCGCCAAATAATACAATAAGCTGTTGAAGTCGGCTTGACTTTTGATTCCAGTCAAGGCATGCCTGCAGTATTGCTTCAACAATTGAAAGGAGGTGATCTGATGTCTTATCGTTTGGTGAGATTGTTTGCCGCTCATGTGATCAGCGGTTCGACGGACGTAACAACTTGGGTCACGTCTGCTCGGTGAACGCAGATCACTTCAACCGGTGAACACAAGCCTAGGCGGAACCGATAAAATATCCGCTGGCTCCACCGAAACGGAACGAAACTCGGCGCCACCTTATGGGTGGCGCCGACCTTCGTTTAAGGGGAAATTTTAGCGTTTTGTTGTGGAAGTCGGGGCGGCTTTTGGCACGGCCAGCGGTTGAGACAGAATTCTGCGGCTTCGCTGATTAGCCTGGAAGCGGCGTAACGCCAATCGCAAATTCGTGTAGGCCAAAAAGGACTCCGTAGAGCGCCATGCCACCGGCGATCCGGCCGACGCCAATCCCTGCCCAGTCGATTTTTGTGCGCCCGGTCAGTGCTGCAGCGAAAGGGAATAAAGAGGTTCGAAGAGCGACTGGACCCCAGCCGGCACCCGCCACCTGCGCGCGCCTATGGTCAATATGCGCCATGCCACCAATCGTCAGGATGCTGATCCCGCCGAACAGAACGATACTTGCAGCGTCACCGGTGACCGCTAGGTGGCCGAGTGACAAAAATGCAAGGCCCCATAGAAATGGATGCCGGGTAATGGTCATGATTCCCGGTGTCGGATCAGGCTCGTTAAGCGCATTTTCTCCGCCAACCATCGTTACGTTTCTGGTCGTCAGGCCCGCCACGGCAAACACGCAAGAAATTGGCATGATTACGAGAGGTATTATGTTAAATGCGGCGCTCGCGGCCCATAATTCGACAAAGGGCGCCGCATTATATGCAACGATGATCCAAGCCAGCGTGACCAGAGCAAAGACGGAAAACAGGCCGCGAAAACCGTTCTCACTCAGGCGCTCTATTAAATTCTGCCGAACAGGTAAACTCGCGAGCACGAAGTGGCCGATGACAAACGTTGCCATCGCAGACATGAGGTTGCCGAATGTTCCAATCAAAGTGCCGGCGCCGCGATTTCATTCTGCCGACAGGCGGCAATAACCGTATTGCGTAGCAGGCAGGCGATTGTCATCGGGCCAACGCCGCCTGGGACTGGAGTGATGGCGCCGGCAACGGCGCTAGCCTCATAAAAATTAACGTCACCCACTAGTTTGGCACGGCCCTCATCCGCGTCGATGCGGTTAATCCCAACGTCGATGACTGTGGCTCCTGGCTTGATCCAGCTTCCGCCGATCATTTCGGGCCGGCCGACTGCAGCGACTAGAATATCCGCGCGGGCACAGACGGCCAGAAGATCGCGGGTTCGCGAATGGGCGATCGTTACTGTGCAGCTTTCGCCGACGAGGAGTGCTGCCATGGGCTTTCCGACAATGTTGGAGCGTCCGACGATAACTGCGTCCAGCCCTGCTAAGTCACCCAGCGTATCCTTGAGCAGCATGAGGCAGCCCAGTGGCGTACAAGGCACCATTCCATCTCCGCCGGTAGCCAATAGGCCGGAGTTTACAACATGGAATCCGTCAACATCCTTAGCTGGATCAATTGCCGCGATAACCGCCTGTGAATCAATTTGCGATGGTAGGGGAAGTTGCACCAGGATCCCATTGACAGCAGCGTCTCTGTTAAGTTGGCTGATAAGTGCCAACAGATCACTCTGACTAGTTTCGACATCAAGCTTGTGCTCGAAACTCTTCATGCCAGCTTCCGATGTCTGACGTGCCTTGTTGCGCGTGTAGACTTGGCTCGCTGGATCTTCTCCCACCAAGACGACCGCGAGTCCGGGCGTCAGTCCATGGGTATTCTTGAGCGTCGCGACGCTGTCGGCAACGCGCAGGCGAAGTCCTTCTGCAAAAGCCTTCCCGTCGATAATTTTCGCGTCTGTCATGAATTCTTTTCGCCCGTCTGTTCAAACGAAATGCTAGCCTGTTCGGCTCACATGCAATGTGCAATATTTTTCGCCGTCCTCGATCTGGCACAATCCCATCATTCGATAGGTGCTACTGCCAGATGTCACGTGAACGGCAACACGGCTACCGTTGTTGTCCGCTTGAAAAGGTATCGTGTCCCCAGTGCCTATCTTGGCCAATACTCGAACAGAAGGCTGCGGATGAAGTACAAGCCGAGAATCAGGATGATTGGCGAAACATCGATGCCACCCAAATTAGGCATAAAGCGACGTATGCGCCGCAATAAGGGGTCAGTTATGCTATGGAGGGTGTCGCCCACTAGATAGACGAACCGATTTTGTGTGTTGACGACATTGAACGCTATCAACCAGCTCAGTATTGCTGAGATGATGATGCACCACACATAAAGATTGATAACGGTGCTAATCAGCCAGAGAATTGAAGTCATGGAATAGCAGGGCCGTCTGTAAATTCATTCATTACAGAAGACACTAACTTTATAGGACAGACTGTTGCAAGAGCCGCGAAGGGATTGATCATTGGGTGCAATGCCCGTTGTCCAAGTGTGAAACTTGACAGGGTACGGATAGCACTCACATAGTTCGCGCGCTTGGCAGATTAGGTATTTCATAATAAATTGTGTGGCTAGTTCGCCATATATTTATCCGCTCTGGAAATGATGGGGCCGTAGCTCAGTTGGGAGAGCGTCGCGTTCGCAATGCGAAGGTCAGGAGTTCGATCCTCCTCGGCTCCACCACGTCCTTTTGCTGCAAAACACGGCATGTAGGTAACTGGTCCAGTTGGCTGATCCTATAGGTCTAGCTTTGCGGCCTGGTTGTACGATGCCACATATATAGAGTGGCGACTGTTTGGTGCAAAATTTTTCAATTTGAGGGTGGAAGTTGCCAAATTTTTATAACCCAGACCTTGCGGCGAAACCCGATGACCCGTTTGCCCGAGATGAAACCGACGCGCTGGTCAGACGGGATTATTGGATGTCGATGAGTGATCAATCCGTGGTTCTGACGATGACGGCTGGCGTTGGTGCCAATCTTTCCAACGAAGAGAAGAGAGCGCATCTGGAAGACATCAAACGGGGGCATTTAATCGACCAGGTCTGTATTCAGGAGATCCTGCCGCCGGAATAGCCACGCGCTAAGCGCTCGCGAGTATCTCCCGCGAATTGCCTCACCAACAATCATCTCGTTGACGCTTGGCTGTCCGTCGAAAAATTTAAGACAAAAAATTATAAGGACACAAAATGAACAACAGAAGTGGACCAGATATCGGACTAGCCATTGTTGGTTGTGGCACGATCGGCCGTATCCGAGCGAAGTTTGCACGTGACTATCCTGGGATCGGCTGGCTCGGCCTCTGCGATATAGATGAAACACTCTGTCGGAAGCTCGCGGAGGAGGTCGGTGCAGACTTCTTTACGACCGATTATGAGGAGCTGATCGCTCGGCCGGAAGTCCAGGCAACCATGATTATCACTGATGAAAACCGTCATACCGAGCCAACGCTGCTCGCGATTGCGCAAGGCCATAAGCTTTTCATCGAGAAGCCATTGGCCACAAACGCAAAGGAATCTGAGACTATCCTCAAGGCGATCCAGGACAACGATATTGATGCAGTCGTCGGTTACACGCAGCGCTTCCGCCGCCGCTTCCTGGCAATCAAGGAGCGTTTGCTAACGGGTCAGATTGGTGAAGTAACTGGTGTCGTAACACGTGCATTCATGAATCGCATGGTGCCCCTTGCCACAATCCGGAAGACCAATGACCGTACTAATCTGACGCCGATGGTTGTCTCGGGAACTCACAGCCTGGATATGTCGATGTGGTTAATGGAGGGCAAGACACCAGTCTCGGTCTATGCCGGGTCCAACGACAAAGTGCTTTCCCAACTCGGCACCAAGGATTCCACATTTGGTATATTCACCATGGATGACGGCACGATTTTTAGCATGAACATAAGCTGGGCATTGCCCGTCGTCTGGCCTGGTTCGGTTTACGGTCTTGAGATCGGCATCGTTGGCACCAAGGGAGTCATTGATGTCGAGGATACTCACCGCGATGTTGTCTTGGCGTCGGAGATACCTCAAGGCGCCGGCTACGCGCCAGAAGGTTTTGAGCCAGAATTCCAGCGTCATGTTGATTTTCTTACGAGTTATCCGCCGGGCGACCTTTATCTTGATCAGCTATGGGGCCCAATGCGTGAGGAAACCAACGCATGGTTTGCGCGCATTCATTCCGGGCTCGACACACCGCACGCGACGGCCGCCGATGGTCACCGCAATTTGATGCTGACGATGGCGATGGACCTATCCGCCGCGCGCGGCGAAGTGGTCAGGCTGCCAATAACCCCAGAAGATTTTTAGGCCCAGACCTACTTCTCGACAGGGAAGCCCACGATGCTGCCCCACTCTGTCCAGGAACCGTCATAGATCTTTGCGCCGGTGTAGCCAAGGACATGCGTCATCGCTGTCCAAGCCAGAGTCGCGCGGTGACTTAGCCGGCAATAGCAGACGATTTCCTCGAAATTACCTGGATCGATGCTTAACGCACCGAAGGCCCGGCGAATTTCGTCGGCGTCCTTGAAGGTATCGTCGTCGTTAAAAAATTCTTTGAAGAATAGGTGAGCAGCGCCAGGAATACGGCCAGCGCGCTCTGCACCGTGGTCGAATTGTCCATACGACATAACCCGTTCGCCGCTGTATTCCTCAGGGCTCCTTACATCGAGTATGAGGCGTCCGGCCATGCCCAGATTATCGCGGATGGCATTGCGGCCGAGGCGCATGGATACGTCGCCCTGATGCGGTGCGTAGGCAACTGGCGTCGTTTGAGGAACATCCGTGGTCATCGGACGACCCTCGGCCGTCCATTTAGTGCGCGTGCCGTCGAGGAGTTTCAGGTCGGGATGCCCGGCCATGGTAAGGGCCCAAAATCCATATGTTCCGTATTGAACGGGATCGCCGTAAAGCACCAAGGTGTCGCTATCGCCTATGCCGACATCGCCCAATCGTTCTGCAAGTTCGGCCGGCGTAATCATCTGCCGGTCGGTTTCGTGCCAGCATAAATCTTTCCAATAGAAGCGTACGGCGCCAGGAATATGGCCATTGTGGTATTCCGCCTCCTCGTTCTTCGCAGACACTTCGATGATTTTGACGCGGGGGTCATCCAAGTGTGCGGCGAGCCATTCCGTAGTAACGATTGGTGATGTCATGTTCTCTTCCTCTCAGGAATTCAGCGCAACGATAAGGGCGGCGTGGATCAATAAACCCGATTATGCAGGGTTTTATTCTGCTGTAGAACGCGTTCGATATCTTGACCTTCAATGAAAGCTAAACGTTCACGTATATGCTGCAAAGAGAGATATTTTTATGGCTGAAACGCAGTGGTCCGATCAGTTATCCGCCGGAAAGCGCCTCAATGGCCCGTTCAACCTGTGGTCGGTCAGCCGAAGAGGCGGGCAACAGCGCAAGCGCGCGCTGAAGATGTGTTTTCGCAATTTCTATGTTCCCCGCCGCTATTTCGGCCTGGGCGACAAACCAAAGCGCTTCGACGCTGTCCGGCAAAAGCGATAGTACATTGCGCATGACGGCGACTGATTCGCCGGATGGCTTGCCGTCGCGAACTGCGCGAATCGCGCGGGCATAATATATTAAGATGTCGACGTTGCCCGGATTGAGTGATGCTGCACGCGCGAGGGCGTCACGCGTATCTGTTGGCCGCTTTAGAACGTCGTACGATCGCGCGAGCCTGATCCAGCCCTCGATGTCGTTGGGCTCATCTTCCAGCCGTACGGCAAGTGAAGCGACCATGCCCTCGATCATAGACGCCCGCTCTTCTGCGGAGAGTTGCTGGGCAGCGTCGACCTGCTCGGTGGTTGGGCCACGAGCGGTGTCTGCACTTGCGGCACCCCCGGTGTCTCCATTAGCGGCGGCACTAGCGAGGCCCAGTTTCTGGCCAAGTGCCAAAAGTTGCCGACGCGGAAATGGCGCTTTTTCAAAAATCGCCAGCGCGCTAGCAAGTACGGCTTCCGCTTTGTCTTGTTGTTTGATCACCGCGTAGGCACGAATCAACCGAAGCCAGCCCTCGAACTCGAGTGGGTTCTCCTCGAGCCGTGCCGCCAAGCCTTCGATCATGCCCCCGATCATTTGCGTCCGCTCTTCTGGCGACATTGCGGCCGCTGCGGTTACATCGGCTGCTGTCGGTCCCCTTGCGGTTGTGTCTGTAGTTGCCGTCGTTGCTGGCAGCGGTTTTGGCAGAACCGACGCAGCATCTAGGCCGAGCGCTCGAGCGGCATCCTCGGCGCGGCTGCGAACAATTGGCAGCCATTGCGCGTCAGCGGGTGAATCGGCGATGAGTGCCGCCCACAAGTCCAGTGCATTGGCATTGTCACCCTGCTGGTAGCTCGCAAGGCCGGTGTAGTAGCGCGCCCGGACGTCACCTGCGTCGCGTCGCAGCGCCTCTTCGAACGCGCCTTGCGCAACGGGTGTCACAGTGTCGCCAGCCGCCAGAGTGAGCGCTTCGCCGTAGATGCCGTAGAGGTTCGCATTGTTGAGGTCGAGGCCTAACGCTTGTTTGTAGCCCTGAGCAGCCGCGTCATGGCGCTGAAGGTTTGTATACGTCCGTGCGAGGAGGAGCCATCCTTCTAAATCTTCCGGTTCGGATTGGAGGCGGCTTGCCAACCGAACTGCGAGGGCATTGAGATCCGTGAGGTTTGCAGCATTTTCCGTGTTTGGCTGGCTCTGCGCACGATCGGCAAATGGCGCTCCTGGCAACCCCGGCGTGCCCAATCGCGTGTAGATCGCTAGCGCTGCAGCGGGCACAGCGACTGCGATCACCAATGCGCTGAGTTGAACAGCAAGCCGACTGCGCGTTCGCCCATCACTGCTGGCACGTTCCCGCGAGGCTTTTCTGCGGTTGTCTGCTGCAAGCAGGCGCCGGGCGATTTCCGCCCGTGCGGCGGCAACTTGGTCGTCGGTCAGACGTCCGGCGCTGTGCTCCCGGTCGAGTTCTGCGATCTGATCTTTGTAGACTTCGACGTCATAGTCGTTGGCATCGGTTGAATTAGCCTTGGCTCTTAATAGAGGAACGACAAGCGCTGCTGCCACAATGACCGACATCAGACCGGCTACTATCCAGAAAATCATGGTTGCTGCTCGTCGTCTTCTCCGAGAAGTTGACTGAGCTGCCGGGCTTCGTCGGCGGCGAGCTGGTCGCCACCTTGCGGCACGACATGACGGCGTCCGCGGAAATAGAATGCAGCACCAGCAAATGCCAACAGGAAGATGCCGATCGGCCCGAACCACAATGCCCAGGTTTCAGGCTTGATTGGCGGCTTTAGGAGTACGAAATCCCCGTAGCGCGAAGACAGATAATCAAGCACTCCCTGGTCGCTGTCTCCAGCAACCAAGCGTTCGCGGACAAGGATGCGCAAATCGCGCGCTAGATCAGCGTTGGAATCATCGATCGACTGGTTTTGGCAAACGAGACAACGGATATGGGTGGATAACGCACGAGCGCGGCTTTCCAGCATTGGATCATCGAGGACTTCCGATGGCTCGACGGCACCAGCGGCGGACGCAAATGTCAGCAAAAGTGCACAAAGAACCGCGGCCCGGATCATCCTTGCAACTCTCGGATCAACGGTAAGATCGTCTCCTCGAGGATTTCTGGAAAGATCGGTCCCACCTGCTTGAAGCGAATGCGACCCTCAGCATCGATAATGTAGGTTTCTGGAACGCCGTACACGCCAAAGTCGACGCCAGCATTGTTGTCCGGATCTTGGCCGATGCGCGCATAGGGATCGCCGAGTTCGGCGAGCCAGGCCAATGCATCGGCCGGCCGGTCCTTCCAATTGATGCCGTAAACCGGAACGATATTTTCCTCCGCTAATTTCATCAGGAGAGGGTGTTCGACGCGGCATGGTAAACACCAAGACGCGAAGATATTAACAATAAATACCTGGCCGTTAAGGTCCTTATTACCGAACCCAAGTTTGTCGGGTACAAGGGGCGGTAACTCGAATTCCGGCACAGGTTGGTCAATTAAGGCCGAAGGTATAATGCGCGGATCATTTTGAAGGCCAGCCCAAAGATAGACCGCCAATACTAGAAAAGCAGACAGTGGAACTAAGAACAAAACGCGACGCGCTAACATTCAATCGGCCCCAGCCGCGGCAAGTAGAGGTGCCGATTTTTCTTTGCGCGCCGGCGCTCCTACGCGCAATCGCCGATCCGACAGGGATGTCAATCCACCGGCGACCAAGATCAAGATGCCGAGCCAAATCCATGGAATAAATGGTTTATGAAATAGACGCACCGTGATGCCATTCGCGCCGTCGCCGTCGCCGATGACAACGTAGAGATCGGCGAAGGCTGTGCTGTAAATCGCTGCCTCGGTGGTTTGACTATTTTGGACCATATAGGACCGTCGTTCGGGCTCAAGGATTGTCGTAACTTCCCCGTCCTGGCGCACCGTGAAAGTTGCCCGCTGCGCCGTATAGTTCGGTCCGGGCTGATCTCGAACGCCGTCCAGCGTGAGTTTGTAGCTTGAAATCTGCGCTGTCTCTCCGGGCTGCATAATAAGCACATTCTCACTTTGCCAAATCGATGCGCCCGTAATGCCGACAATAAGAATTGCAAAACCGAAATGCGCAAAAGTCATGCCCCAGATGTTACGCGGCAGATTCGAAAGTCGCCGAAGGCTGTCGGCGAAAGCTACTCGTCCCAGCCCAATACGCTCGGCGAATGTCACGAGCACTGACGTCGCCAGCCACGCTGCAAGCGACATGCCCATAACGCCGAATACAGACTGTCCCCATGTGATGTAACTGGCGATAACGGCGACGGTCATAGTTGCTGCGAAGGCAAATTTGAGACGCCCCAGGACACCGGCAAGATCACCGCGTTTCCATGCGAGCAATGGCCCGGCGCCCAATGCAATGACAAGCGGGATCATGAGAGGGACGAATGTCGTATTGAAGAAAGGTGGACCGACAGAAACCTTGCCGCCACCGATTGCCTCAAGGAATAGCGGGTAGAGAGTACCGAGAAACACAGTTGCAGCGGCTGTCGTCAGCAACAGATTGTTTAGGATGAGGCTGCCTTCACGGCTGATTGGTGAGAACAGACCTCCACCTTTAAGTACTGGCGCACGCACGGCGTAAAGCGCGAGGCTGCCACCAATTACGACAACAAGAAGCATCAAAATGAAAATACCGCGCGCCGGGTCAGTGGCAAACGCATGGACCGAGGTGAGCACGCCTGAGCGCACCAAAAAGGTGCCGACAAGGCTCAGAGAGAACGTCAGAATGGCAAGCAGTATTGTCCACGTTTTGAGCGCGTCGCGGCGCTCTACGACGAGGGCGGAGTGCAATAGAGCCGTTCCGACGAGCCATGGCATGAAGGACGCATTCTCGACGGGATCCCAATACCACCAGCCACCCCAGCCAAGTTCGTAATAGGCCCACCAGCTTCCGAGGCCAATTCCGGCTGTTAGAAACGACCAGGCAAGGAGCGTCCAGGGCCGTACCCAGCGTGCCCATGCCGCGTCGACTTTTCCTTCGATCAATGCGGCTATAGCGAAGGAGAACGCGATGGAAAACCCAACATAGCCGGCATAAAGAATCGGTGGATGAAATGCGAGGCCCGGATCCTGCAATAATGGGTTCAAGCCGTTACCATCCGGTGGAGCTGGGAACACCCGCAGAAATGGATTCGACGAGAAAAGCATGAAGGCGAGAAAACCGACCGCAATCATCGCTTGGACACTCAGCACGCGCGCTTTGAGCGACGGCGGCAAATTTGTGCCGAAAACTGCAACCATGGCGCCGAACAAAGCGAGGATCAAAACCCAGAGGACGAGTGAGCCTTCATGATTTCCCCAGACCCCGGAAATTTTGTAGATGAGCGGTTTCAGCGAGTTTGAATTCTGCACAACGTTGAGGACTGAAAAGTCGCTTGTCAGATACGCATGGGTCAGCGCAGCAAAGGCGATCACCATAAGTCCGAGTTGCACAATTGCTGCTGGACGTGCGACGGCCATCCATGCGGGGGTTCCACGTGCAGCGCCGATCAATGGTATGGTTGCTTGGGCTAGTGCAGTGACGAGCGCCAACGCTAGCGCGAACTGTCCAATCTCGGCGATCATGAGCCCTCGTCCCCCGTTTCGGGTTCGTGCCACTGGCCTGCAGCCTTGAGCGCATCGGCAACTTCCGCAGGCATATAGTTCTCATCATGTTTGGCGAGCACTTCATTTGCCATGAACGACCCGTTATCCGATAGGCTGCCTTCCGTTACAACGCCTTGCCCCTCGCGGAAAAGGTCTGGCAACTGACCTCGGAAACTGACATTTACGGTGCTTGCTAGGTCGGTTATGGTGAAGAGGTTGGTTATGCCGTCTTCGCCTTTTCGTACACTATCCTCGACAACGAGTCCCCCAAGTCGAAATGGCCGTCCGGGTTCAATCTGTTGTTCCGAGAGATCACTGGGGCTGTAAAAGAAAACGAGGCTATCCTCGAAGGCGACAAGGACCAAAGTCGCGGCAATCCCAAGCAGCGTCACGCCAGTAGCGACAGCAACAAGCCGCCGCCGCCGTCTGGCGACCGCTGGGTTGAAACCTCGTTTCGGGGCGGGGTTCGTGCTCAAGAGTTATTTGCCTCTTGGTTCCTAGCTGGCGGTGGGCTGCGCCGCGACTGTCGCTCTGACTCCAATACACTAAGTGTCCGGCGGTCGCGAGCAAGACTCCGCATTACTGTCACGAACAATCCAGTCAAAACGACTGTTGCTATCAGGTAAGCCGGCCAAACAAAAACGCCGTACCCACCGAGTGTCAACAATTTGCTCAAACCTCCAAGTCCCAGAAATTCATGTCCCGCACACTCTGATCATCGTGCCTGCGCAATTCGCAGACTACGAATTTTCGCTCCAATCAATTCGCCATTCATTTTTAGGATCAGCAGTGTTGCGTACATTCCCATGAAGGCGAAAGCCATCAGCAGCAGCGGCGTTAGCATCGAAGAATGAATCGCCGGCGCGTCGAGCCGGGTCAAACTTGCGGGTTGATGAAGTGTGTTCCACCAGTCCACTGAAAACTTGATGATCGGCAGGTTGACCGCGCCAACGATCGCCAAAACGGCACCGGTTCGCATGCCGCGAGAAGCATCATCGAATGCGTTCACCAGGGTGATATAGCCGACATAAAGAAATAGCAGAATTAGGACTGACGTAAGTCGGGCATCCCAAACCCACCAGGCGCCCCATGTGGGTTTCCCCCACAACATGCCCGTGGTGAGACAAATGATTGTGAATGCTGCGCCAATCGGCGCGCTCGATTTGGCAGCGATGTGCGCGAGGGGATGCTTCCAAATGAGCGCGACTGCGCTGGCAATCGCCATGTTGGCGTAAATGAAACTCGCCATCCAGGCCGAAGGTACGTGAATGTACATGATGCGGACTGTTTCACCCTGCTGGTAGTCCGCAGGCGACGCAAATATTGCAAAGTACAGCCCTGCGATAAGGCAGCACAGCGTAACCCCTGCGCACCAAGGCAGGGCTGCATTTGCGGCCTTCAAGAATCGATTGGGGTTAGCAAATCTTTGCATGGTGTACCTTTAATAGTATTGGGGTAGTGTTCGTAAAGGTTTTTGCCGCTTGATCGCGCTGTGTTGAACATCCGGCAGTGGAAGTTACTGTGTTATGTAAGGGATTGGCGAAGTGCGGTCGCTGCGGCCCAGGGTGCCAGTGGCAGTGTCGCAATCAGCATAGCACCGAGAATTAGCAAGTGCGGACGGACGGCCAGACCGGAAATTCCGGCGTCGATTGCGGCAACACCAAATACGAGCACTGGAATGAAAAGCGGCAGGACAAGAAGCGATACGAGAACGCCGCTGCGTCGCGCGCCAAGGGTAAGAGCGGCACCAATCGCGCCGATCAAACTCAAAGTTGGTGTCCCTATCGCCATGACCGCAATGAGGATCAGATAGCCATCCGCTGGCAGCCTCAGTGCAACGGCAAGAAACGGTGCTGCAACAATCAGTGGTAACCCAGCAACAAGCCAATGGGCAGCGACCTTCGCCAACACAATGAACTCAAGCGGCGGCGATGATGTAACCAAGAGGTCAAGGGAGCCATCGTCGAAATCGCTTTGAAATAAGCGGTCTAGTGAAAGCATCGTTGCGAGCAGCGCTGTTACCCATATCACGCCCGCCGCGATTCGCGCGAGGATGACCGGTTCCGGCCCTACCGCAAACGGGAACAGAGAAACCGTAATTACAAAGAACATCACAAGGACCGCGACATCCGATCCCTGGCGCAGCGCCAGCCTAAGGTCCCGCCGGAGAATCTGGATGAGCGCGCGGGTCAAATCGACATGTCCTCAAAGCCTACGCTGCCGGTTGGCGCGAAAGTATCAACATCGAACTCGGACGCGTCTTGCAAATTCAGTGGACCGTGTACTGCTGCAACCACCATACCGCCGCCAGCACGATGTGCTGCAATTGCCGACAACAACATTGTCACTGCGCCTTCATCCAACGAAACGGTCGGTTCATCGAGGAGCCATAGCGGTGCCTGACTGGCGACAAGGCGGGAAAGCGCAAGCCGACGTCGCTGTCCCGCGGATAAGAGCCGGACCGGTAGGTCTGCAAGGTCGATCAGCGCAAACACCTCAAGTGCATTACGAAGATTGAATGCAGACGCTTTGAGCGAAGCAGCGAATGATAGATTTTCGGCCACGGTAAGCAATGGCTTGATTGCATCCTGGTGCCCAACATAGTGAATGTTTGCACCATGCGTGTGGATATCCTGAGAAATATCCAGTTCGTTCCAGGTCAATACTCCCGAGTCGGGGCGCAGGAGCCCGGCCATAAGACGAAGGAGCGTCGATTTTCCACTGCCGTTGGGGCCTCTAAGCACGATGGCGTCGCTCTCGCCAATTGAGAACGAGAGACCTTCGAACACAGTCTTTTCGCCGCGGATACAAACGAGGTCGTTGCCGGTGAAGCGACTAGGCATACCGTTAATCCATACTCGCCGTGGAGTCTTCAGACGTCACACATATATCATAGCGAATGCCCTCGGCGAGAGTTGGCAAATGGTAATCCGTGGTTTTCCGGCGTGTCGCCCTGATGCGTGCAAAAAAAGGCGGCTGCTTGGATTGGATAAGCAGCCGCCTAAGTCTTACGACCAAAGATGGGTCGTTTTGAAGGCTGTCAGGTACAGCCTCCCTGAGAGGGGAGATCTCTCAATGCCTAACAAAATGGACCCCAACTGTGCAAAACCTTGGCCCGGATTAGGGCAATTCTGTGGTATTTTTCGGCGACAGGCCATATTTGACCGCTGCCAAATGGATAGTTTCGACGGCTCAGTCTGTCCATAATTTTGTGATTCAGTTGCAGACCCGTGCTCCCTGCATCGTGTTCGCCTATAATGATGTTCGCCACGCTGCACCAAATGAGGGCTCTCTTCATAAAGTCGCCCCAAACGCCGCAGTGTTGAAGCATATGCTTAGGGAGATGCACTGTGATCGGCCAAGATACCTTGAAGACCAGACGGACCCTTAGTGTTGGGGATCGCAAATACGACTACTTCAGTCTTAAGGCAGCGGCGGCGGAGTTAGGCGACATATCATCGTTGCCCTATACGCTAAAAGTCCTGCTTGAAAATCTTTTGCGCTACGAAGATGGACGTAGCGTAACCGTTGACGACATACAGGCACTTGCGCAGTGGCTTGAAACGCGCAGCAGTAGTCGAGAGATTGCTTTCCGCCCTGCACGTGTGCTGATGCAGGACTTTACAGGTGTTCCGGCCGTCGTGGACCTGGCGGCGATGCGCGACGCGATGGTTAAAATGGGTGGTGACCCTGAGCTGATCAATCCACTGCCCCCGGTCGATCTGGTAATCGATCATTCGGTTATGGTGGATGCCTTCGGCAATGCCGGCGCATTTCAAAAGAACGTCGACTTGGAATTTGGACGCAATCGCGAGCGCTACGAATTCCTGCGCTGGGGACAGGGCGCCTTCGATAATTTTCGCGTCGTTCCACCGGGAACTGGCATATGCCACCAAGTGAATCTTGAACATCTTGCGCAGACCATTTGGTCCAGCGAAGAGGGCGGCAGCACGTTTGCTTACCCAGATACATTGGTCGGAACAGACAGCCACACCACAATGGTAAATGGACTGGCGGTATTGGGCTGGGGTGTTGGCGGTATCGAGGCCGAGGCCGCTATGCTCGGGCAACCAATTTCGATGCTGATCCCGGAGGTTGTTGGTTTCAAGTTTACGGGGACACTTCCAGAAGGTGCGACCGCAACGGATGCGGTTCTAACGGTAACGCAAATGCTGAGGACTAGGGGCGTTGTCGGTAAATTCGTCGAATTTTTTGGACCTGGTCTTGATAACCTGACGCTCGCGGATCAAGCGACAATCGCGAACATGGCGCCGGAATACGGTGCCACCTGCGGGTTTTTCCCGGTGAGTCAGGCGACATTGGACTATCTCACCCTAACGAGCAGGGAAGCCTCGCGTGTGGCACTCGTTGAAGCCTACGCAAAGGAACAGGGCATGTGGCGAGACGCAACGACGCCTGAGCCGAGTTTCAGCGATACACTGGAGTTGAATTTGGACGACGTTGAGCCTTCGCTGGCCGGTCCAAAACGGCCACAGGACCGCATCGGTTTGCGTAGTGCTGCGGTTTCGTTCAGTGGTGGATTTGAGAAACTTTCTGGTCGTTCGGAGCAACGTGAAGTCGCCGTTCAGGGTGCGAATTATTCGCTCGCGGATGGCGCTGTTGTTATTGCATCGATTACGAGTTGCACGAACACGTCAAATCCGAGTGTTCTGGTTGCCGCCGGTCTCGTTGCAAGAAACGCACGTGAGCGAGGCCTCAAGGTTAAACCGTGGGTAAAGACCTCGTTTGCGCCGGGCAGCAAGGTTGTAACGGACTATCTCGTTGCGAGTGGCCTGCAAGACCATTTAGACGCCGTGGGATATAACCTTGTTGGCTACGGATGTACGACGTGCATCGGCAATTCAGGGCCGTTGGCCGACCCAATCACAGCGGCGATTGAAGAAGGCGATCTAACGGTCGCTGCCGTCCTTTCTGGAAATCGCAATTTCGAAGGCCGCATTCATCCACTGACGCGTGCCAACTATCTTGCGTCGCCGCCGCTGGTTGTCGCTTACGCGCTTGCCGGCTCGGTGAACGTGGATCTGCCGGTAGACCCGCTTGGCACGGATACGGACGGCCAGCCGGTTTATCTGAGAGATATTTGGCCGTCAAACAAGGAAATTCAGGCGATAATTGAACAGACAATTACGCCGGAAATGTATGCCCTGCGCTACGCTGATGTTTTTAAAGGTGACAAGGAGTGGCAATCGATCAATGCCGAAGAGGGCCGTACCTATAAATGGCGGATCGGCAGCACATATGTTCAGAGTCCGCCATATTTTGAGGACATGTCGAGCGAGCCTGAAGCGATCAACAACATCCATGGAGCGCGGATACTGTCGCTCCTCGCCGACTCTGTCACGACCGACCATATATCGCCAGCCGGCGCAATTAATGCTGAGTCACCAGGCGGCGAGTACCTCGTATCGCACCAAATTCCGCCACGCGAATTCAATTCATACGGCTCTCGGCGAGGAAATCATGAGGTTATGATGCGGGGGACTTTTGCGAATATCCGTATCCGAAACGAAATGGTGCTCGGTACAGAAGGTGGCGTCACAAAGCACTACCCATCAGCAGAAATGCTGCCGATCTACGAAGCGGCGATGCGCTACGTGTCGGACGGCGTGCCACTTGTTGTCGTTGCCGGCAAGGAATACGGCACCGGCTCGTCACGTGATTGGGCGGCTAAGGGAACGCGTCTGCTTGGTGTGAAAGCGGTGATTGTTGAAAGCTTTGAGCGGATTCATCGCTCAAATCTGGTCGGTATGGGCGTGCTTCCTCTTCAGTTCAAGGAAGGCATGAGCCGCAAATCTTTGAAATTGGATGGCAGCGAGATTTTTGATCTTGAGGGCCTTGATGACGGCATCACGCCGGGCATGGATGTGCTGGCGACAATTACGCGGAGCGACGGGTCGTCCGAATCCATTACGCTGACCTGCCGTATCGATACGGTTGATGAAGTGGATTATTACCGCAACGGCGGAATCCTTCACTACGTGTTGCGGTCGATGATGGCTGCCGCTTGACTCACGGTCATGTGATTCGTCGGTGATGGGGTAGGTATATATTTTCGCTGTCATGCGTCGACTATTGTTATCCAGTGTACTTGTGCTCCTTGCGGCGACAGTTGTTCCATTCGGACCGGCGCGTTCCGGGGAAGCGCCAGTGGTGGTCAAATTTTTCACAAGCCAAGGCTGCTCGTCCTGCGTCCCGGCAGATGCGTATTTACGGGTGCTGGCGAAGCGCACTGACGTTATTGCGCTCGCTTTTTACGTCGATTACTGGGACTACATCGGCTGGAAAGATGAATTTGCTCAGCCTGTGTTCACAACACGCCAACATGCATATCGAAGGACGCTTAAATCACGCTATGTGTACACGCCTCAAGTTGTCATTAACGGCCTGGTCCACAATGTAGGGTCCGACGTTGAGGAAATTGAGCGCCAAATTGTCAAATTCCGAGGGGTGGTAGACGTAGGGCCTCAGTTGCGCCTGTTTCAGGCTGGTGAGAACATCACCGTTGAGGTTGGAGCCGGTCAATATATTTTTTGTCACCTAAGATGACGAACAAGCGACCGAAGTGACCCGGGGCGAAAATTCAGGAAAAAAGCCGGTGAATGCGCGTATCGTTCGTGAAATGCACCGCATTGGCAAATGGGACGGGACGGCGAATAAATACGTCGTCTCGCTTTCTGGTAAGAGTGGCAACGCGGGTTGCGCCGTGTTGTTGCAATCTCCAGGGGGGGTCATATGGAGTGCACAGTCCCTAGCGTTCGCCAGAAACTAGTATATCACCATAAATTTTAGCTCGTACGCCGGCCAACGCTGGTACGTCAATATTCAGCCGCGAGGCTTTTTCCCATCACTTCCGACAAACGCCGGGAAAAAGCGATCGGATCAGGAATGGCTTCGCCTTCGAGAATACGGGCCTGATCGACGAGCAACAACGCCGCATCGTTAAGCTGATCCGGCGCACCCGGCTCTTTCGCCCGTGCCGCGAGGTCGCGGATTAGCTTATGCGCCGGATTAATTTCGAGAATGCGTGGCGCGAACGCATCGAGATGTTTATGCGCTTTGAGGAGGCGCGCGAGATGCATATCCACATCGCCCGAATCCGCGACCAAGCAGACGGCGCTATCGGTTAGGCGTTCAGACACACGAACGTCTTTGACCTGGTCTTCCAATGCTTGTTTCAACAGTGCAACGAGGAGAGCTACTTCTCCTTCAGGGGCGACTTCAGGTTTTTCCTCGGCATCAGTAACCTTGATGGCGGATAGGTCCGTATCGCCTTTCGTGATTGATTTGAACTGCGTGTCGTCGAATTTACCAATAGAAGGCACCCAAAATTCGTCGACTGGATCGGTTAACAGTAAAACTTCAATCCCGCGCGACCTAAAGCCTTCAAGATGTGGGCTCCGTGCGACGATTTCGGGATCTTCGCCAATGATGTAGTAGACAGCATTTTGGCCTTCGAGCATGCGTTGCTTGTAGTCCTCAAGGCTTGTTAGGTTCGCATCACGGGTCGAATGGAAACGGCAAATTTTTAACAATGCTTCTTGGTCAGGATTAGGCTCATAGAGCCCCTCCTTGAGGGCGGCTCCGAAATTCTCCCAAAATGCCGCGTAGGATTCTGGGTCTTTCTCAGCCTTCTTTGACAAATCTCTAAGAATACGTTTGGTAATGCCGGATTTGATCTTCGCAACCACGCGATTGTTCTGCAGCATTTCGCGACTGATGTTGAGATCTAGGTCTTCAGAATCGATAATGCCTTGAAGAAAGCGGAGCCATACGGGTAGTAGACCTTCGGATTTATCGGTGATGAACACGCGTTTTACGTAAAGTTTGAGATGAAGTTTGCGTTCCGGTTCGAACAGGTCATGCGGCCGGGTGGATGGAATAAACAGTAGCCCAGTATATGAAATGACGCCCTCTGCACGTATGTGGAACGTTAGCCAAGGGTCATCGCGCGCGTGCGCTACATGATGATAAAATTCCTTGTATTGCTGTTCGGTTACGTCCTTGCGCGGACGTGTCCATAGAGCTGATGCAGTATTAAGAGGGCTCTCGGGTTCGTCGCCCTTATTCTTGCCCGCATTTAGAGTGATCGGGAATGTAATATGGTCCGAGTAGGTCGTAATAATGTGGCTGAGCCGAGCTTCCTCTAGAAACTCGTCCTCGCCTTTGCGCATGTGCATCACGATGGTTGTTCCAGGGCTGTCCCGTTCAGCCTCGGCGACGGTAAATTCACCCTTACCGTCAGATTGCCAAAGGCTGGCAGTATCCTCGCTGGCGCGCCTTGATGTTACGTCGACGTGATCAGCAACTGTGAAGGCGGAATAGAATCCGACGCCAAACTGGCCGATCTGCGAAACATCTTTTTCACTTCCTTCTGCGATTTTGCCGACAAACGCGGCGGTGCCCGAGTGTGCAATCGTCCCAAGGTTTTTGATCAGTTCGTCCCTGGACATGCCAATACCATTGTCCGTGATCGAGATTGTCCTCGCCTTGCGATCAACGGCGACATGGATGCGATATCCCTGTTCTCCGGTCGCCAGCGAAGGTTCCGTGAGCGCCGCATAACGCAGTCGTTCGCATGCGTCGGAGGCGTTTGATATCAATTCTCGGAGGAAAATTTCTTTGTCGCTGTACAGCGAATTCGCAACGATATCGAGCAGCCGGCTGACTTCTGCCTGAAACTGCATTTTTTCGCCAGCCGTGTTTGTTTTTGAATTAGCCATCTATTGCCCCATTGGTCGGAATTTTACCCCAGCGATATATGAGCGACGGCAACACGCCTTGCAACCCCAACGGACAGCTATTACTTCTGTTTCATCCATTTCAGCGATGCGCATTGGTATGGATTGATGGCTGATGACATCAGTACTGTTCGTGCGCGGATGGTCCGGCGGATCGACGCGGGATCGCTCGTTTTGCAGATTGTCGACGGTATTCGCCGCAAACAGAGCCGGACATTATCTCTTGCATCTGCGGCGTGTTAGCCGGTTCTATGGTTGGGATGCAACTGAGTTCGCATACCTCCGTCATTCGTGCCGTTTTGGGTCCGACCAACACCGGCAAGACATATCTCGCTATTGATCGCATGCTTGGGCATGCGAGCGGCATGATCGGCTTTCCTTTACGCCTTCTCGCGCGTGAAAATTATGACCGGATCGTCGCGTTGCGTGGCGCTGGTTCCGTTGCATTGATAACCGGCGAGGAAAAAATTGTCCCGGCGCGCCCCCGCTGGTTCATTTGTACCGTGGAGTCGATGCCGCTGGATCTACAGGTTGATTTTCTTGCGATCGACGAGATACAGCTCTGTGGTGATCCTGAGCGCGGCCATGTCTTTACAGACCGCCTGCTTCATGCACGCGGCCGCGAAGAGACGATGTTTTTGGGATCGGATACAATCCGATCACTCATTCGCCAATTGGTGCCGCACGTATCGTTTGAAACTCGTCCGCGTTTTTCGACGCTAAAATACGCCGGCCCAAAAAAAGTCTCTCGGTTGCCGAGGCGGAGTGCGGCGATTGTCTTTTCCGCAAGTGACCTCTATGCGTTGGCGGAACAATTTCGCCGCCAGCGTGGTGGTGCTGCAGTGGTGCTAGGCGCACTCTCACCGCGCGCGCGCAACGCTCAAGTCGCAATGTATCAGGCAGGCGATGTCGAGCATTTGGTCGCGACCGATGCTATCGGCATGGGGCTCAACATGGATATTGACCATGTCGCCTTTGCATCTCTCAAGAAGTTTGACGGGCGATATCTTCGTCGACTTGGTTCAACTGAAATCGGGCAGATTGCAGGCCGCGCTGGCCGCCATATGATGGACGGAACCTTCGGCGTAACAAATGGTGTTGGTGATCTCGACCCAGCGATTATTGAAGCGGTAGAGGAACATCAATTCGAACCAATTCATGCGGTCTATTGGCGCAATCGTTCGCTCGAATTTTCGTCGTCGTCAGCCCTGCTTAAGAGCCTTGAAGTGTCCGCGCCGAATGACAAGCTCATACGCCGCCATGGTGCAGACGACCACCGTGTGCTCTCTGCTCTGACGAAGGATGAGACCGTTGCGAGTCTAGCAAATAATCCGGCCGCAGTTCGCTTGCTATGGGACGTGTGCCAGATTCCCGACTTTCGCAAGGTAATGGCGGAGCAACATACTGTCTTGCTTCGCGGCATCTATTTGCAACTTTGTCGATCCGAGGGATTCCTTCCCACGGATTGGGTGGCGGCGCAGATTGCGCGGCTCGACGACTTAAATGGCGAAATCGATACTTTGACTACGCGAATTGCGTATGTGCGAACCTGGACTTATGTCAGCCATCGCGCCGAATGGCTGGCCGATTCAAAACATTGGCAAGAACAAACGCGCGCAATTGAAGACCGTCTTTCTGATGCTCTGCATGATCGCCTTACACAGCGCTTCGTGGATCGCCGTGTGTCGGTTCTTGTCCACCGGCGGCGTGACGGCGGCGAGGTTTTATCGGGCGTAAATAGGACGGGCGAGGTCTTTGTAGAGGGGGAAATCGTCGGTCGACTTTCTGGCCTCAAGTTTACGTCCGATTCGTCTGTCAAAGATGCGGCCAAGGTGTTGCGCTCTGCTGCACGACGAGCTGCGGGTGATGAAATCATTCGCCGCGCAGCGCGTTTGGTTGAAGACGATGACTCCGCGTTTCAGTTAGATGAGCAGGCAAAAATCCGTTGGCACGGAGCTGACATCGCACGGTTAAAAAAGGGCATAAATATCTTGGCACCAAGCGTTGAGTTGCTCGGCACCCCCTTGCTTGAAGCAACCCAACGAGAACGAATTCGAGTGCGTGTTCAGGCATGGCTTGATCGGTATTTGCGGCGGCGGCTGTCAAGGCTGTACCGACTGCAATCTGTCGCTATCAGCGGGGCGGCCCGAGGATTGGTCTACCAGCTTATTGAGCGGCTTGGCTCAATGCCACGCAGGGACGCTCAAGCTCAGGCCGATGCGTTGGGTGGCCAAGACCGCAAGATGTTATCCAAACTTGGCCTGCGCTTCGGAATTCATACGATCTTTGTTGCCAGTCTGTTGCGGCCCGAACCCATTCGATTGAAGGCGCTCTTGTGGTCTGTTCAATTTGGCAAGGCGGTCGATGAGGTTTCCGTTGATGGGGCGTCGTCTGTGTCGATGGCAAAAATCGATTCGCGATGCCTGCCATACATCGGTTACCGGCGTTTCGGCGCAATCGGACTGCGAGTCGATCACGTTGAGAAGGTTGCCGCTCTTGCACGAAAGAAAGCGAAGCAGGGGCCATTTCTTGCCACACAGGAGATGCTGGCGGCCGCGGGCTGTGATAAGGACGCTCTTGTGGCAGTTATGGAAGGGCTTGGATTTTGCGCGACAACTGAAGAAGCAGGGTTGGTGTTCACTTCTGTGCGTAAAACCAGAGCACGGCGAACTGCTCGTATAAGGCGAGAAAAAAGAAGTTCACCGGCGCGGTTGGCAGATTCACCCTTCGCCAAACTGCGCGAGCTGGACCTTATAAATTGAACGAGCCAAATGACAAACAACGACTCGACAAATGGCTGTGGCACGCAAGATTTTTCAAGAGCCGTACGCTCGCCGCGAATGCTGTTGTTGGACGGAAGATCCGCGTCAATCGTCAAGTTGTTGACAAGTCTCACGCATCTATTCGCCCGGGTGACGTAATAACGTTTGCATCTGGACATCACGTTAGGGTCGTCGAAATAAGGCTTCTCAGTACTCGGCGTGGCCCGGCAGTCGAAGCGCGATCCCTCTATAACGACCTTGACCCTCCGACGCCTTATATTGCCGTGCCATCGCCTAGTGGGATGCGTAGCAAAGGTAGCGGGCGTCCGACGAAAACGGAGCGTAGGGCCGTTGATCGGCTAAAAGCCATGTAGCAAATTCCGTCCGGTCAGCAACCATTTACACCAATTGTTTAAATACATGGCCTTCAGCGCCTTGCAAAACGCCGATGGCTTGTGGTAGCGAGCATCATGATCTCTCGATTGAAGAAGCTGCTCGAAGTTAGGGGCGCGCGCGACGATGGTCCGGCGGCGGCGCTGGACCAATCAGAGTTGAACTTTGCGTCGGCGGCACTGATGGTTGAGGCAGCAGGGCTCGATGGCCAGATTGATGACGGTGAACGCACGCAAATTGTGTCGATTATGGTTCGCCAATTTTTATTGGATGAAGACGCTGCGGCAGCGTTGCTCGATGATGCGGAACGTGATGCAGAGGACGCACATGACCTCTACAGCTTTACCAGTGTGATCCGCCGCCATTTTGATCATGACGAGCGAGTTGCTATGGTCGGACTCCTGTGGGAAGTATGCTATGCGGATGGGGTGCTGCATGATTTTGAAGCAAATCTGTTGCGCCGCCTTGCCGGGCTACTATATGTCACGGATCAAGAGAGTGGAGAAGAACGCCGCCGGGCATTAGCTAGGCTCAAGACAAAATGACAAAGCCTCGAATTTAATTGTAATACACGGCGTTTAGTGTAAGCGCTTTGGATGGTTTAGTAACAGGACTAGGGCAGATAAGGAGATGGTGGCATGACCTACGTGGTCAACGAGAGTTGTATCAAGTGCAAGTTGATGGACTGTATCGAGGTCTGTCCGGTTGACTGCTTCTACGAAGGCGAAAATATGTTGGTTATTCACCCGGAGGAGTGCATCGATTGTGGTGTGTGCGAGCCGGAATGCCCAGTTGAAGGGATTCTGCCTGACAGCGACGCCAAGTCTGAGCCGTGGATTGAATTGAACCGGGAGTATTCCGAGAAATGGCCGAACATCACTCGAAAAGGTGAAGTGCCGGAAGACGCGGACGAGTGGCGCGACGTTGCCGATAAGTTTGAGAAGTTCTTCAGCCCAACTCCCGGAAAAGGTTAAGACAGCCCACGCAAGCGCTTTTTCGACGATCATGTTGGATTTGTGCTGCTGTGCCCTCGTCCGCATGCTCCAGCGTGTGCTGTAATTAGGCGTGAATTTGTGATACACCTCGGCGAATGTCGGGTTGGAGATTGTCAGGCGTTGGCCCGGAATGTGTTGGATCAAACTGATCGACAAGCGTGCCGGCTGAAGGGCTTATTATTTGGATAGAACGCCTGATAATATGCAAGGCCCCCTTTCGCATTCGGTGGACCGACCACGGGCCGGGTATTGCCTGCGGCGCGAGGGACTTGACGCGAAGTAACTAATTTCACGTGATGAGAGAAAAATCTAATGGCAGTGAAAAGTGAATACGGTTCCGGTGATTGGGTTGTTTATCCGACCCATGGCGTCGGTCGGGTAACGGGAATTGAAAAGCAGGAAATTGCAGGTAGCGCGTTGGAGTTGATTGTCATTGCATTCGAGAAAGATCGGATGACTTTACGCGTTCCGATTTCCAAAACCGAGTTGTCGGGCCTTCGTAAATTGTCGACTTGCGACGAAATGAAGGTCGCTTTAAAAACGCTAACGGGTCGCAGTCGTGTACGGAGAACTATGTGGAGCCGCCGCGCGCAGGAGTATGAAGCGAAGATCAATTCCGGTGATCCAGTAGCGATCGCAGAGGTCGTGCGGGATTTGCATCGCAATGCAGGTCAACCTGACCAATCTTACAGTGAAAGACAGATTTACCAGGCAGCTCTCGACCGCTTGTCGCGCGAATTGGCGGCAGTTGAAGATATTGATGAAGAGGCGGCCATCGATCGATTAGAGGAGATTCTGAAGGCGGCTTGAATCAGTGGACTCTGGTCTTAAAGCAGAGTGTCTGCGAAGAAAAATTTACTGGGTGCGCACCAAACGAGACTAATACCCTCCTAACGTGAATTGTGCGATGCGACGTACTGCCGATACCCATTTTGGACATTGGCGGTCGTTGTCTTCGGGAGGGCAAAATGAAGTCTTCGCAGGCAATCTAGATGTCGGTCTACGCATATTCATGTGCGGCCTTTCGAAATGTCTGAAAGCAGCCGTTTTACCACCCTTCGGAATGCACGCCGTATTTGGGCAATTGGGGCAATTCACGGCGAATCGGCTCTTCTTGAGGAACTTCACGCAGGACTAGCAAGTCGATTGGAGGAAGGGGATCGGCTGGTCTATCTCGGCAACTACCTTGGCTACGCACCACACGTTCGCGAAACCGTGGACGAGCTCCTTGCATTCAGGAGCGCATTTCTTGCCTTGCCGCCATACGCAGACCCCAACGACATCGTATATCTCCGCGGTAGCCAGGAGGAGATTTGGCAAAAAATTCTGCAGTTGCAGTTCGCACAGAACCCCACAGTGGTCCTGAAATGGATGCTTGGTCATGGCGGTGAGGCTACCTTGCGCGCCTATGGCGGCACGCCGGATCTTGGATTCGAGTGCGCGAGTGAGGGCGCGTTGGCGCTGACACACTGGACGAGCGAACTTCGCGATAGACTGCGGGCCATACCGGGCCATGAAACATTACTTAATTCGTTGCGTCATGCGGCGCTGACCGAGAATCACGCTCTGTTGTTCGTGAACACTGGCATTGACGCAGCGCGGACCCTTGCCGAGCAAACCGATAGTTTTTGGTGGGCGGGCCGCAGCTTTAAGTCGGTCGAACAACCATTTGATGGTTTTCGGCGTATTGTGCGGGGGTTTGATCCCGATCACGGAGGCTTTGAGGAACGCCCGCATACGATTACTGTGGATGGGGACTGTGGATTTGGCGGTAAGCTGATGGCAGTTTGCCTGTCGTCAGACGGCGAACTGCTTGATCGCCTCGAATTCTAGCTCGACCCCTTCTCCAGCCGCATACGACCTGAAGTGCAGAAAAATTTTGTATGGTATTTCCTGTCAGATGGATCGTGACAGCCGATACATCACGGAATCACTTCATATGTTCACGAAATTCTGACCCATCGTGTTGACGAATGGGTGTTATACGACAGCCAAAAATCACAATTTCTTGGTAAACTTGTAAAGTTTACAACCTAGATATTGGAGGTGCTTGTCGCATGGCCCATATCGACGACACGGATACTTAACGTGCCAACCCAAATTTCATCAAATTGGCAATGCATCAGCCATTGCTTTCACGCGATGTGGAATTCAACCTGGCGCGGCGATGGCAGGAAGATGGCGACGACGACGCGCTCCATCGTCTCGTTAAGGCCTATTCCAGACTGGTCATCAGTATATCGATGCGTTTTCGCAATTACGGTCTGCCTGCTGGAGATTTGGTTCAGGAGGGCAACGTTGGCCTGATGCAGGCGGCCGAGCGGTTTGACCCCGACCGGGAAGTTCGTTTTTCGACATATGCCACGTGGTGGATCAGATCTGTTATGCAGGATTATGTTCTTCGCAACTGGTCGATTGTCCGGACAGGCACGACGGCAGCGCAGAAAACGCTTTTCTTTAATTTTCGTCGGTTGCGTGCGCGAATTGACAAGGACCTTGGGCGCCAGATGAGTGATAATGGTCGCCGTTTCGTTGCGACAGAGTTGAAGGTCGGTGTCGATGCAGTGGCATCGATGGAGGCGAGGCTAAATTCTGCGGACCAGTCTCTAAATTCCCCAATTGCAGATGGAACGGACGATACGTGGCAGGATTTTCTTGCGGATTCACGACCTAATCCGGAAGACGCAGTGATTGGTATTCGCGATAATCTTTCGCGCTCACGCTGTCTAGCGGAGGCTTTGTGTGAATTGGGCCTTCGCGAACAGATTATTATTCGTAAACGGCGCTTGGACGAGGATGGTGCCACACTTGCGACGCTCGGTCGTGAGTTGGGTGTAAGTAAAGTGCGCGTGCGACAGTTGGAGTATCGCGCTCTACGTAAACTGCGCGACTTGATGCGGGAGAAAGTTGAAGTCTCTGGTGACTTGCTGATTGATGCTTAGCGACCAAACCTATCGCGAAATCAATTTAACCTTTTCACCCGGTTTGAGTTTGGCAGTGGCATCAAAGTCAAAAAGGCCATTGAGAATTGCAAACTGCTCCCACTGAAAATCGGGGACTGCCATCTTGTGACTCAGATTTATCGGTGAATCTCCAGGCAGGACAGTCACCACGCGGAGCCTGCGTGGTTTTAGGTTTGTAGCTTCGACCGCGCTCAGGCGGCGAAAGCTGAAGATAGAGTCGCGCAGCTGTCGAGCAAATAACTCGCTTTGCTTGGCCGGCGCTACAGCGAGAAATCGATAGATGTTTTCCTTGTCCGCGCGAATTGCGACAAGGCGGAATTTGAGGGGCCCGCGAGCAGTTTCTCGCTGGGCCCATCCGATCGCCGCTTCCATGCCGTTAATCTCGACAGTGTGAAATTTTGCAAGCTTGAGATCGCGAGCCCAAAGTGTTGTTAGATAACTTTGCATGGTACCGGCGAACTTTATCTTCGCGGCCTCAAATATGATCAACGAATCACCGGGTCCGGCGGCAATAACCTGATCACTTGTTGCTGTCATGATGAAACCGTCGGGCACGTCAAAGGTGATTCGTTTGACGGGATTCGCATAGTGTGGTCCCAGGATAAATCCGACGTCTGCTCGATTGCCGTAAAGGAGGCCGTCGACTGCGGTCAAATATGCTGCGGCCAAATTTGCAACTTCCGCCGGGCGCGCAGCACTAATGCGGCTTTGCCGCGTAGCGATGACAATCTGATCAAGCCGTTCGGCTGTAAGAGGGTGAGTTGAGGTATGACTGGGTCGTTTCTCGTCGGTTGAAGCAGTTGCGATCTTCGACTGCATGCTCCCATGGGCCAGCAGCATGTTCAACAGGCTCACCATTGAATCAGGCGGGTAACCAGCGCGCGCGAGGTAGCGGACGGCGAGTTTGTCGGCCTCAAATTCCTGTTCATGAGAAAAACGTCGGAGGTGAAGAACCTCGTCGCGAAGGCCGAAGCGCTTAAGCAGTGCGCCGTTGGGATCGCAATGCAATCGTTTGCAAAGCTCGACTTGCGCGACTCTAAGGGTAACCCTCTGGGCTGTATGTCTGGCGTTAATATGGGCCAATTCATGCCCTAAAAACCCCGCCAACTGGGCTTCGCTTACGGGTAGCGCCATTAGCCCGCGTGTTACGTAAACATATCCCCCTGGGGCGGCAAAAGCGTTTGCGACGGGTGAATCGAGTATTGTGAATTTATATCCAAGTTCTGGTAATTCCGTATGTGCAGCGAGTCTTTGGCCGACAGAATCCAGGTAGGCAGAAAGCTTCTCATCTTTGTAGACGCCGCCAAAACCAGACGTGATTTGTGAGTGGGAGCGCTCGCCAAGCACCTTTTCTTCAGCTTCTGATACCAGCATGAAATCCAATTCACCTGTTGCGGGATTGATGGCACAGCCGGTGGCGAGAAAGTACGCTGCCAACAGCGCAACGTGCAGCAGTCGCATTGGTGCGAGTTGGTGCATGGGCTAATCACCGCAATTGGCAATGGAACTGATATGATATGAGCTTCGGCGTAGCATTGCCATGTGTAGGTCGTATATAGTTCTCGCCAAGTCCTAGCGAGAGATGATTTTGACAGTCTCGCCGACAAAAATTTGTCGGCCGCTAGACAAACCATTCAGAACCTTGAACCGCTCGCGTTGAAATTCGCTATAGGCCATTCGCTTAGCCAACGCCTCAACTGTATCGCCGATCTCCACACGCACTGCGCGCACCCGTCTCTCTGATAGGTTGGCAGCCTCTTTTTCACTTAGGCGTCGAAAACTATAGGTCGCACGCTTAAGAGATTCAGTCAGTCCGTTTGGCGATGTTGAGGGCGTCAGTAGTACAAATCGATATATGATCCGCGGCGTAAACCGAATAGCAACGAACCGAGCAACTGTGTCTTTCCGATTTGATTGTTGACGTATCCACCCCGTGGACGCCTCCATGTCATTGATGAAGATTGTTTCCAGGTCGTTGACGCCTATGTTTGAAATCCATTTTTTATCTAGGTAGGCCTTCATATCGCCTGTGAATGCATTTGGCGCTTGGTCAAAAATGATCGTGGCAGTCTCACGTTCGGAGAGAGCGATGACTCGCGCGGGTTGGTTGGTAAGGATAAATCCGTTCGGCACAATAAATTCAAACCGCAAGTCACGATGTGAAAATCTCTGGCCGTCTATGAAACCCTCGTCCGCTGATCCTCCGTAGATTATTCCGTCGATGGTAGCCAAATGTTCAGCCTGTCCGACGTAGGGGGTGGCGACTGCCGTTGCATTAGCCGCAGTGATCGCTCGTTCCGTGCGTTCAACGGTACGCGGATGGGTCGCAGAAATATCGAATTTGTCGACAGTTTCCGGCGAGCGGCCCGCGAGTTTTGCCTGCAGCTGGCTGTGGTCCTTCAGTTTTGTGAGGAAGCCCGATGCCGCGTGTGGACTGTATCCGGCCCGTGCAAGGTAGCGTACGCCCAACATGTCCGCTTCAAACTCATGCTCACGTGAGTATGCGCTTAAATAAAGGCCCGCGAACTTTCCCGCGATGTCGTTCAAAGCCGGCGTTCCAGAGACCTGGCCGAGGATGGTAAGGCCGAGTTGTGCCAGAGTTGCTCGACTAAGCCGCTGCGCGCTGTGGCGCGCAACGGCGTGTCCGAGTTCATGGCCGATGACCGAGGCCAGTTGAGCTTCCGTATCTGCCAGCGCAATGAGGCCGCGCGTTACATAGACGTACCCGCCAGGTGTTGTGAATGCGTTGACAATCTGGCTGTCGAGAACCGTGAAAGTAAAGGCAATTTCGGGTCTTTCGGTCGCGGCTGCTAGCTTGCCACCGATAACAGCGACATAAGCAGAAATATTCCGTTCCTCATAGACGCCACCAAATTCCTTGATAATTTTCGGGTGTTCGTCTTGGCCGATTCTATTTTCACGTGCTTCGGACAGAACAATAAAGTCAGAGTTTCCTGTCGCTGGGTTTACGGAGCAGCCAGTGGTCAACGCAATAACACCAAACAAACAAATGCCGGCGAAAAACTGTAGGGTCTTCACTGGTCGAGTACCTCGACCTGTTCTAAGTGGGTCGATTCGATCATCGGACCGTTGAACCACCAGACCCAGCCGCGCACCCGTATCCAACGGCCCTCAAGCGTAGCCGGATCTAGTCCCGCACTGAGAAAACCCTTTAAATTCTGTCGCCGCACGGAGATCGTAAAATCGTGGCGCCAATCCTCTTCGAAATTCACATAGGTCCACTCGCGAACGGAAGCGACCGCGTGGACACGTCCTTCGACCAACTGGAAGCTCTCGGTGTAGCGGTGCGTCTCTTTATGGTCCCGAATCTGGTAATAGGGATGAGCCAAAATGCCCCGTTTCGCTGCTCGCGCTTCGCTCTCGATCGCGAGCATTTCGTCGACTAGAGACCGGTTGTCTGCGAAGCTATAAACCCGTGTCATGCCGCGTCTCAGCATGGCGTCTTGAATCCATAATTGGCTCTCGTCGAAAAGGTGGGCAAGAATGCGGCCGTGGCGATCCATGCGCCGTCCGCCATATTCAAGAGTTAGCTTTTTGCCCTTCGTAAGTTCTCGCAATGCCTCGGCGACGTCGCTCGCCAAGGGCCATGACTCGAAATTGGTTCTACCAAGCGGCAGCTTTGGTGCCTGAAGGCCGACGAGCCGCACCTGCTGGCCCGTTTCAAGGACGAGCGTATCGCCAGCGATGATTTCGACAGCAACTTCCGTTTCGCCGGAAACCAGTTGTTTGCTGAAACCTGCGCTAGCTGCCGCCAAAAACACGACGGAAGCGAGAAGGGAAGTGCTCCA
>CAVOAK010000016.1:0-29551 GCA_963693665.1 Alphaproteobacteria bacterium
CTCGTTCACCAACTTCGCACTTTGGTTGGTCGAACGGACGCACCAATCCTCATTGATCAGGAAGGAGGTCGAGTTGCGCGACTAGGTCCACCTCACTGGCCCGAACTTCCACCTGCAGCGCGCTTTGGCCTCCTGGCGGTCACAAATGCCGACGCGGCCCACGAGGCGGTTCACGCCCACGGCGCATATATTGGCTGCATGTTGTCGGCGTTGGGCATTTCCGTAAATTGTGCGCCAATTCTCGACCTCGCCGTCGATGGTGCGCATTCGATAATCGGCGACCGCGCGTTTTCAAATGATGTGTCCGTTGTGGCGAGTTTAGGACGCGCTTATTGCGACGGGATGCTTGCAAGCGGCCTGTTACCAGTCGTCAAACATATTCCGGGCCATGGTCGTGCGACCGTCGATAGCCATCAGAGGTTACCTTTAGTCGAGACATCACATTCGCTTCTGTGTGAAACAGATTTTTCGCCTTTTCAAAGACTTGCGGATATGCCGCTGGCAATGACCGCGCATGTCGCATACATGGATATCGACGGTTCGCTGCCAGCAACCTTTTCGGCAAAAGTGATAGAAGACGTTATTCGCACTGAATTAGGATTTAGCGGCTTGTTAATTTCTGACGATATTTCCATGCAGGCGCTTGAAACGTTTTGCCCAAAAATTGGCGAGCGCGCGATCACTGCATTGCAAGCTGGTTGCGATCTCATTCTTCACTGCAATGGCGATATGGTGGAAATGAAAGCTGTGGCGGCGGTGTGTGAATCCATAAGCGCCAGTGCACAGGAGCGATGGCTATCTGCAACAAATATGGCGCTCTCCTCACGCATTGCGGACCTGCCGCAGCCTGAAGCATTGGCAACTAGGCGGGACAACCTTCTGGCGCAAGTGTAAGCGCGCGCGGCGATGGGAATGGATATGTTTGCTCAGTTTGCCGGCACCGCCTCACTTTGGGCGCTGCCAATTCTTCTCGCAATAACGTTGCACGAAGCTGCTCATGGTTGGGTTGCATGGAAGTTGGGCGACGACACGGCCTATCGGCTCGGTCGCGTGAGTTTCAATCCCTTTCGCCACGTTGATGGCATGGGAACAATACTGATACCGGCTCTACTCATTGTTGCACGGGCACCGTTTTTGTTCGGCTGGGCAAAGCCTGTCCCGATAAATTTTAATCGGCTGGGAAATCCGCGACGGGACATGGTTCTTGTTGCTGCAGCGGGACCTGCAGCAAATCTTGGTCTTGCAGTGATTTCAGCGTTGTTGTTTCACATTGTTCCGGCGTTGCCAGAATCGTCACAACTGTGGACGGCGCGCAATCTATCCAACTCAATGATGTTGAATATCGTTCTGGCTGTCTTCAATATGCTGCCGCTACCACCACTCGACGGCGGAAGAGTCGCCGTCGGCCTGCTTCCGCCGGCATTTTCCAGGCCATTGGCGAAGCTCGAACGTCATGGTCTTTTTATCATTGTTGGTGTCATATTCATTTTGCCAACAGTAGGTCGAACCCTAGGTTTCGACCTCGATATTTTTGTGTGGATTGTCCTGGAACCGGCAAAATTCCTGGCTAGAACGATAGCCGAGCTTACCGGTGCGCGTTAGTGTGACGGCGTTATCTATCGACTAGAGTTGGCTCATGCAATCGCTCGATACACCCAGTGAAGACGAATCCGATCCGTTCGAGGATGACCGGCCGGACTATGTTGATGATGGTGACGCACAACTGGTTCTCGATCTAGACGGATTTGAAGGTCCGATTTATGTCTTGCTGACGCTTGCTCGCGATCAAAAGGTCGATCTGTCAAAAATTTCGATCCTGGCTCTTGCTGATCAGTATCTTGAATTTGTTACCAATATGCGCCGGTTTCAGCTTGAAATAGCGGCGGACTATCTGGTTATGGCCGCTTGGCTTGCGTATTTGAAGTCGCGTTTGCTTTTACCACCTCCGCCCGGCGAGGAAGAGCTGAGCGGCTCAGATCTCGCCATGATGCTGCGTTTTCAGTTGCAGCGTCTTGAGTCTATGCAAAAGGCTGGAAAGCGTCTCCTAGACCGACCGCGTCTAGGTCGCGATGTATTTGCACGCGGGATGCCGGAAACATTTCCGCAGGACAAGCAATTCGTCATCAATGTATCGCTCTATGACATTCTTCGCAGTTACGCAAATCAACGTGGCCGGGGCTCGGCGACCACACTGCATATTTCCCCTATGGAACTCGAATCAATGGAGCAGGCCTTGCAGCGAATTACCGGAATGTTGTCGGATATTCCAAATTGGAGCAGGCTCTTTTCCTTCCTGCCATCGGAGCTACAGGGAGGCTTGATGGGACGTTCCGCAATTGCGGCCACATTTGCAGCCAGCCTAGAACTCGTGCGACAAGGTCGCGCGGAAATTCGGCAGGCCGGGCCATTTGCGCCGATATATCTGCGGGCTGCACCTGCAGGTTCGCGCGGCGAAGAGGAATAGAGGATGGAACGCGCGCAGATGCTTCGAATTCTTGAGGCGATCTTGTTTGCCAGCGCCGAACCGATTCGAGAACGTGCGCTTCTGCAACGTCTGCCAGATGGGGTGGACTTGCCCGGATTGCTTGACGAACTGCAATTGCAGTATAGCGCGCGCGGCGTCAACTTGACGCGAAGTGGTGACTGCTGGGCATTTCGTACAGCGCCGGATTTGATCTCTTCATTGCGTCTTGAAGTGACGGTGCCGCGTCGCCTGTCAAGGGCCGCGGTCGAAACGCTTGGCATCATTGCTTATCATCAGCCAATTACGCGAGCCGAAGTTGAGGAGATGCGCGGCGTAAGTTTAGGTCGTGGCACGCTCGACATATTGCTTGAACAGAGTTGGATCAAACCGCGGGGCCGTCGCCGCGCGCCCGGACGTCCCGTCACCTGGGGAACGACAGATGCATTTCTCGATCAGTTTGGTCTCGAAAGTCTAGAGGCTCTGCCTGGGCTCGATGAACTTAAGGCGACAGGTCTACTCGACCGTCGGCAAGTGTGGTCAGCCATTACGTCTGGCCCTGAAGCAAATGATGAATCAGATGATGTCAACGAGGATGAATCAGAGACTCTATTTGAAGCTGTGGAAGATGATGACGCGATTAGCCTCGACGAAGATGGCCGGACCTAAATGAATTGATTAGGACGAATAACTCCTGCTTCCTAAAGCTATTGGGACAATGCGTTGTTCTTCAAAATCTAATTTTGCGCTAAAATTATCAGCATAGTTGGCGAGTTAAAGTTCGATAAATCTTTGTATTTCCCTTTGAATACATGCAATTAGAGCTACGTTGTTAAGTGTGCCGTTACGTCGTTACTGTCTCGGCATTGCGGGTATGGTTCGATTCTGCGATTATTCATCGCTGGATCGAGCAAATGTCCAAATAAAATAAGGAATAATGCGATATGGGTTCTTTCAGTATTTGGCATTGGCTGATTGTGTTGGCTGTCGTCCTTATTCTTTTTGGCGGCGGGGGCAAACTTTCCCGCCTCATGGGCGATTTCGGCAAAGGTCTCAAATCCTTCAAAAAGGGTGTGAAGGAGGAGGATGTCGAACAGATATCGTCCGAGACAATATCGGCGGATGCTGGCGTCGCCAGTTCACTAGAGAAAGATCAAGCAGCCAACGGCTGAGCACCGGTCCGCGGACCTGCGGTTCCGCGGATAAGAGGGACCGTGATGCTAGGCATGGGCTGGCAAGAGATTTTCCTCGTCGCGGTCGTCGCTGTCATTGTGGTGGGACCGACGGAATTACCACGCGTCCTGCGAACCGTTTCCTATTGGATTCGTAAACTCCGTGGCATGGCACGCGAATTCCAAAGCGGCGTCGAAGATGTGATCCGGGAGACCGACTTACAAGACCTCCGAAAAGAGCTCGAAGACACGACGATGTCTGGTCTGAAGGAGCCGTGGTCTGACACCACTGATCTAAAAAATGAAGTAGATGGAGCCATGGATGTCTTCGAGAATACGATCCATGCACCGAAGACCGAGGAGTCAATTCGAGACGTGGTCACAGCCCCTGAGACCACAGATGCCGCTGAAACTAGTGTTGTCGAAGAAACTCAAAACCCTGAACCGGTTGGTACGGAACCAGAAACGCTATCGGACGGGACTGACGGCATCGTAGACGAGACGCCAAAGCGGACGAGCGGACTGGCATAGCCGTGACAGACAGTGTTGAAGAAACAAAAATGCCGTTGCTTGAGCATCTCGTCGAACTTCGGTCGCGGATGCTTTATTCGATTATCACCCTCATCGTTGTATTCTTCGTATGTTTCTTTTTTGCCGCACCGCTTTTCAACTTTTTGGTCGCGCCATTGGCCAACCTCTGGCAAGGGGATCCTGAACGCCGCCTGATTTTTACAGCGTTGCATGAGAAGTTCTTTACTGATGTGAAAGTGGCATTTTTCGCCGCTCTATTTGTCTCCTTTCCGCTTATTTCTGCGCAGTTATGGACGTTTGTCGCTCCCGGCCTCTATAAGCGAGAAAAGATGGCATTTCTGCCGTTTCTCGTCGCGACTCCCATCTTATTTTTTGGCGGGGGTGCCTTTGTGTACTACGTCGTATTGCCGGTTGCCTGGCAATTCTTTGCGGGCTTTGAACAGTTTGGTGGGGATGGGTTGCTAGCCATAGAGCTTGAACCCAAAGTGGACGAGTATTTGTCATTGGTCATGCGATTGATCTTCGCATTTGGACTAAGTTTTGAACTTCCAGTTGCAATTAGCCTGCTGGCTCGCGTGGGCTTTGTTTCGAGTGAAGGCCTGAAGCGAAAACGTCGATATGCAGTTCTCCTTGCCTTCGTCGCCGCTGCAATACTCACTCCCCCGGATCCATTGAGCCAGATCGGTCTCGCGATCCCGATAATTCTGCTATATGAAATATCGATCTGGTGTACTCGTTTAATCGAGAAAAAACGTGCCGAAAAAGATGAAACATTGGGGAATGAAGACGATGAGTCCGCTGAATCCGAAGATCCACCGCCAGTTGATTGATCCCCGGACGACATTTCAAAAGATCATCAACAATGTTGCATTGATGTCTGTTGTTCGACGTTGGGGTAGGTGTGCCTAATGCATGACATTAGAGCCATTCGCGATAACCCAGAGGCGTTTGATCTCGGGCTAAAACGGCGCGGGCTTGAGCCGTTGAGCTCGCGGTTGGTCGAGCTTGATGTGAGGCGGCGGGCGACGCAAACTACGTTGCAGGAGTTGCTCAATCGTCGCAATGACAACTCCCGTCAGATCGGCGCAGTAAAGCAAAAGGGAGACGATGCCGCTGCATTGATCGCAGAAGTTCTGGGTCTAAAGGATGAGATCGCAGCCCTTGAAGCAGACGAACGCGTCCTCGCCACGGAACTCAGTGATCTCCTGGCTGGGCTTCCAAATCTGCCTGCCTCTGATGTCCCTGATGGCCTTGACGAAAGTGCAAATACGCTTTTGCGCGAGGTTGGCGAAAGCCCATCGTTCAGTTTTACACCCAAACACCACTATGAACTCGGCGAAGCGCTCGGCATGATGGACTTTGAATCCGCAGCAAAATTGTCTGGTGCACGGTTCGTTGTACTGAAAGGCGCGCTTGCTAAACTTGAGCGGGCGTTGGCGGCATTTATGCTGGACATGCATACAACCGAATATGGTTACCTAGAAATAGCGCCGCCCATTCTTGTCCGCGACGATACGATGTACGGGACAGGGCAATTACCAAAATTTGTCGACGATTTGTTTCGCACCACAAATGGTTACTGGCTGATACCAACTGCAGAGGTGCCGTTGACGGCGCTTGCCGCCGATACTGTTCTTGACGCGGGCGACTTACCAATACGAGTCACTGCGCATACCCCATGTTTCCGCTCTGAAGCCGGTGCTGCCGGTAAGGACACGCGTGGAATGGTTCGCCAGCATCAATTCAATAAAGTTGAATTGGTTTCGATTACGCATTCGGACGAGTCAGATGCTGAGTTGGAGCGTATGACAAATTGCGCAGAGGAGGTTTTGAAGCGACTAGGGTTGGCCTATCGCGTTGTAACGTTGTGCACAGGCGACATGGGATTTGGCGCGCAAAAAACATACGATATTGAGGTCTGGTTGCCAGGTCAGGACATGTATCGGGAGATCTCAAGCTGTTCAAATTGTGGAGATTTTCAGGCACGGCGAATGAACGGTAGGTTCAAGGTGTCGGGCGAAAAGGGCACTGGCTTCGTTCATACGCTTAATGGCTCGGGCCTTGCTGTCGGACGAACGCTAATTGCCATCCTCGAGAACTTTCAACAGGAGGACGGTTCGATAATCTTACCTGAAGCACTCGTACCGTACATGAACGGCCAAAATCGCATTGCCAACGACGCGGCCGCATGATTTTCAACGCTCCTCTGGACTTAAGCGCAGCGCGAATACTGTTGGTCAACGACGACGGGATTCGAGCGCCAGGCCTAAAGTCACTTGAGCGCATCGCCCAAAAACTCTCGGACGATGTCTGGATCGTCGCGCCGGAAACTGAGCAGAGCGGGGCCGGTCATTCGCTGACGTTGAACCGGCCATTGAGGTTGCGCAAGCTATCGAAAAAGCGTTACGCGCTCGACGGTAGCCCCACCGATTGTGTCATGTTTGCGCTTGGCGAAGTGATGAAGGGGAAAACTCCAGATATTGTTTTCACCGGTGTTAACCGCGGCATGAACGTTGGTGAGGATGTCACATACTCCGGTACAGTTTCCGCAGCTATGGAAGCTACTCTCCTCGGCGTTCCGGCGATTGCGTTTAGTCTTGAAGTCGCGGCCGATCATCCTGCTAAGTGGGCAACAGCGGAACATTTCGTGCCGGGGGTGATTCGCGATCTCACGCAAAACGCCTGGCCGGAAGATGTCTTTATGAACGTCAATATTCCAAATCTTACTGCAACTTCAGTGAAGGGTGTTCGTGCAGTCAACCAAGGTCGGCTTGAAGCTGAAAATTCAATCATCAAGCTGACCGATCCGCGCGGAAACTGGTATTACTGGATTGGACCGTCAGAACGCCGAAAGGTGCGCCGAAATTCCGACTATGACGCAATTGCAAATGGATTTATTGCAGTCACACCCTTGCATGTAGACCTCACCCATCAAGGAATGTTGCGCACGTTGAAGAAAGCTCTTTCGTGACGCTGGCGAGCCAGAAAATCCGTTTCATCATGGATCTCCGTCGCGGCGGCATCAGCGATACACGGGTTCTTTCGGCGATGGAACGGGTGCCGCGCGAAGACTTTGTGCCACAAATTTTTATTGACCAGGCCTATGAAAATGTGGCGTTGCCTATCGGTTACGGCCAGACTATCAGCCAACCTCATGTCGTGGCCTTCATGACGCAGGCACTCGACGTCAGCGATCGGTTAATGGTGCTCGAAATTGGGACCGGATCCGGTTATCAAACTACGGTTCTTTCGCACCTCGCGCGGCGCGTTTACACGATTGAACGGGCTTTTGATTTTCGTGCCGCTGCCGAAAAACGCTTCGCCACGATGAAACGACACAACATTACCACGAAAGTTGGGGATGGAGGTCTGGGGTGGCCGGAACAAGCGCCATTTGCACGTATTATCGTGACAGCGGCGGCAGCTGGTATCCCTCCAAAATTAGCCGACCAATTGGCACCTGACGGAATCATGGTTGTGCCGATTGGTGATGATCGTGAACATCAGCAAATCATCCGTGTGCGCCGCACGCCTAGTGGCTTTGATTCTGAAGATTTGGGCCCCGCGCGTTTTGTAACTATGACTGCCGGCGTCGAGGATGCAGAACGCGGTGCGGGTTAGAAACAGTATACAAACCGTAAGCAATCCGTTTATGGCGCCTGACCGGCGCGATGAGAGCCCTTGTCGGTCGCCCCGACTGCTATTTGTCGGATTGGCGTTGCTGCTTGTGTCCGCCTGTGCGGGCCCTAACGTCAATGTCACGATTTTCGGTGAGCGCCAACTTAAACCTACGCATCGACCAACCGCCCTTCCAAGGCCAGCAAGTGGCACGTATGAAGTGCAGAAGAGCGACACTGTGTTTTCCATTGCGCGGCGCTATGGCATTTCAATTCGTGATGTCATCGACACCAACAGATTAAAACCACCTTATCTTCTGCGCGTTGGGCAGCGATTAAGTTTGCCGGCAGCACAGATCCACACAGTCGTTGCGGGTGACACAGTTTTTGATATTTCGCTCCATTATAAAGTCGCGATGAATGAACTCGTGCGAGCCAATGGCCTGCCACCGCCCTATACAATTTTTGTTGGACAAAAATTGACGCTCCCAGGTGGCAGGGGTGTATCCGTGGCATCATCTCAGAGCAAAAGTTCGGTAGTAGCCAAAACATCGAAACAAACCGCAGTAATTGTTACACAGAAGCCACAAAAACGTCCTGCGTCGGCGCGGCCACCAGCAAGAACCTCAACGAATTTTGCCTGGCCGCTTGGAGGCCGCGTAATTTCCGGGTTTGGGTTTAAGGGAAAGGGACTTCATAACGACGGCATCAATATCGTGGCACCTCGCGGTGCGGCGGTGAAGGCAGCGGAAAATGGTATTGTTGCCTACAGTGGCAACGAGCTTCGTGGCTTTGGCAACCTACTCCTGATCAAGCACTCCGATGGCTTTATGTCGGCTTATGCCCACAATGAAAAGCTGCTTGTTGGCCGTGGTGATGTGGTGAAGCGCGGCCAGACGGTTGCTGAAGTTGGGAGCAGCGGCAATGTCACGACGCCTCAACTTCATTTTGAATTGCGTAAGGGAAAACGTGCGGTTGATCCGAGAAAATATCTGTCGGAACAGACCTCTCAACGCTGAACGTAGATCTAGTCCAGTGTCTTGCCTAATCTTCCTGCAAGATCTTGGATGAATTGCCAGGCAACGCGACCCGAACGCGCGCCGCGGGTGACTGACCATTCCACGGCTTCTGCTTGCCATTGTGCGCGGTCGATCTTGAGATCGTAGTAATTGATATATCCTTCAATCATCGAAAAGAAGACGTCCTGATCGCAGCTGTGAAAGCCAAGCCATAGTCCAAACCGATCTGATAGAGAAACTTTCTCATCAATTGCTTCCGATGGATTGATCGCTGTTGATCGTTCATTTTCAATCATGTCTCGCGGCATAAGGTGCCGCCGATTCGATGTGGCATAGAAGATTACGTTTTTCGGCCGACCCTCAATTCCACCTTCAAGCACAGCTTTCAGGGATTTGTAGTTGGCATCCTCCAATGTGAATGACAAATCGTCACAAAAAAGAATTGTGCGGCGCTCCTGTGCTCTCAATAGTCCAAGCAGCACAGGCAGTGTAGGTATGTCCTCGCGATGTAATTCAACCAACAGAAGGGAGCCCGGCGTCTCCTGATTGATCATTCCGTGAATCGCCTTGACCAAAGAACTTTTACCGCTACCCCGCGCACCCCATAACAATGCATTGTTTGATGGCAGTCCGTTTGCGAACCGGCGGGAATTCTCAAGCAAGATGTTCCGCTGTTGGTCAATACCCCTGAGTAAGCTGAGATCGATCCGGCTTACCTCTGCGACGGGCTCAAGCTCTGCGTCCTCTGCGTTCCACACAAATGCATCGGCAAGATCGAAGTCAATGTCGGCGGGTTCTGCTGGCGCAATACGCTCAAGGGCGTCGGCGATACGTGTGAGTTGTGGTTCTTTCAATGGATCGTTCATGTTATTGATGGTGAGTATAAAAGTGAGTGTGCAACCCAAGATGCGAGATCTTGATTTATTCGCGACGAACCGTAGCATAAGGGATAGTTACGTCAATCGTTGCGCAGATTGAATAACGCCGCCGTGAGTCATGATTGCATTTGAGCCTTGGGTGACTATAGTCCGCCCGACTGCGCGGCTAAGTGCGGAATTAAGAGGAAAATTTGATGCTGATTTCTGAAGCTTGGGCGCAGACCGCATCTTCTGGCACCGGAGATATTTTTGTATCTCTGATGCCGTTGGTATTGATCTTCGCCGTATTTTATTTCCTGCTCATTCGCCCTCAGCAAAAACGTCAGCGCGTTCACCGCGAGTCGATTGGTGCAATTGTCCGCGGGGACAAAGTCCTCACTGGTGGCGGAATATTCGGATCAGTTGTCAAAGTTGTTGATGACAACGAAGTTTTAGTTGAAATCGCCGACGGTGTGCGGGTGAGGGTTTCCCGTATGACAATTCAGGATGTTGTAGCCAAGCCAGAAACAACAAAATCCGCTAGCAAAGAAGCAAAGAAAACCGATGGTGGGGAAAACCCTAAAACTGGCGGGACTGGTCTTTTCAGCAAGATCGCTGGCAAGAAACAAGACGACGCCTGAACGAATTTCTTAAATGCTGCATTTCCCACTTTGGAAGAAGATATTAATCTCAGCCGTTTGCGGGCTGGGCTTTCTTTATGCGATGCCTAATTTATTCAATGAAGGGGCGTTCGAAGGCTTACCGCAGTGGTTCCCCGGCAAGCAGATAAATCTGGGATTGGACTTGCAGGGTGGTTCGCATCTCTTGCTCGAGGTAGAGGTGGATGCGGTCATTCGTGAGCAGCTTGAATCCATCGTTGACACGATCCGCGCCACACTACGTTCCGCGCGGGTGCGGTATGGTGGCCTTGGAATTGAGGGAAATGGGGTGGTGTTTCAACTCCGAGACGCAACTCAAAGTGAAGCGATTCAGACACAGATTGTAAATCTCAATACTGGTGCTACGGTTACCCTGAGTGAGGCAGGTGGCTTCCGACTCGAATTAACTGAAGAGTTAATGCGTGAACGCCGGAACAGCGCCGTTGCTCAATCGATAGAGATTGTGCGGCGGCGAATTGATGAGACGGGCACACGTGAACCGACGATTCAGCGACAGGGTACGGATAGAATTTTAGTCCAACTTCCTGGCGTTAAAGACCCGGAACGCGTCAAACGGCTGCTCGGCAAAACCGCTAAACTCACATTCCATTTGGTTAATGCGGCGCAGCCTTATGGCGATAACACGACCCAAGTGCCGCCTGGCATAATGCTTTTGCCGTCTGATGACCCAAGTCACGTCGGCGATACGCGTCGCTATATGGTTAGAAAGAGAGTGGAATTGAGTGGCGATACTTTGATCGATGCTCAGGCAACATTTCAGCAGAGCCAGCCGGTCGTCAGTTTTCGTTTCAATTCGTTGGGGGCTCGGAAATTTGGCGATATAACGAGAAAGAATGTCGGCCGTTTATTGGCTATCGTGCTCGACGGTAAGGTCATCAGTGCGCCTAATATTCGCGAACCGATCGCTGGTGGAAGCGGGGTAATTACTGGCCAATTTACCGTCCAGGCAGTTCAGGATCTTGCCCTCTTATTGCGTGCAGGTGCTTTGCCGGCGCCGCTGAATATTCTTGAAGAACGCACCGTCGGCCCTGGGTTGGGACAGGACTCTATTGATGCCGGTCAAATCGCCAGTGTCATTGGTATTGTTCTGGTGACTATTTTCATGGTGGTCGTCTACGGGCGTTTTGGCATCATGGCAGATGTCGCGTTATTTCTGAATCTTGTGCTCATCCTTGCCGTCTTATCACTCCTGCAGGCAACCCTCACGTTGCCTGGTATTGCTGGCATCGTACTCACAATAGGCATGGCTGTTGATGCGAATGTGTTGATATTTGAACGCATCCGTGACGAGGTTAATAGCGGTCGAACACCAATTTCGGCAGTTGATGCCGGTTATCGACGAGCGCTTACGACCATTATAGACTCGAACTTGACCACACTAATTGCGGCAGTTCTTTTGTTTGCCTTTGGCTCCGGGCCCATAAAGGGTTTTGCTGTCACTTTGGCAATCGGCATTGTGACCTCAATGTTTACAGCTGTGATGGTGACGCGAATGATCCTTGTTGCTTGGCTGCGATTCACGCGGCCGCAGTCACTTCCAATATGAACGAGGACGACATCAAATGAGAACCCTTCGCCTCGTTCCAGCCAATACGAAAATCGAATTTGTTAATAAGCGCTTGATTGCCTTCGTCATTTCCGCCGTGCTCGTTTTATCGTCGGCGGGGATGTTTTTCGGTAAAGGGCTCAATCTGGGCATCGATTTTTTGGGCGGAATTCTGATTGAAGTTCGCACCAACGGTCCCGCCGACATCAGTGACCTTCGGACGCAGTTGGGCGGATTGGGGCTTGGTGAAGTTTCGCTTCAAGAATTTGGCAGTGCAGACGATGTGCTTATTCGAATTCAGCGACAGGATGGCAGTGATAGCGCGCAGCAAAAGGCAATCGATGTCGTCAAATCCGCGCTTGGCAGTACAGTGGTGGAATATCGACGTACAGAGTTTGTTGGTCCGACCGTTGGGGCTGAACTTAAACGCGCGGCGACGTGGGCGGTTTTGGCGGCGATTGGGGCTATCCTTCTTTACATTTGGCTTCGATTTGAGTGGCAATTTGGCGTTGGTGCGGTCGTTGCGCTAGGCCATGACGTCATAACAACAGTCGGCTTGTTTTCGTTGCTAGCGCTTGAGTTCAATTTGGCTACCGTCGCTGCCGTTCTGACAATTGCCGGTTATTCCATAAACGACACGGTGGTCATTTATGATCGAGTTCGTGAGAATCTTCGACGCTATAAAAAGTTACCTCTAGAAGAACTCTTTAATAAATCGATTAACGAGACACTCTCTCGGACAGTTATGACCAGCGTAACGACACTGCTTGCGTTATTCGCCCTTTACGTATTCGGTGGCGCCGTCATCCGCGGCTTTGCGATTGCACTCATTTGGGGCGTTTTGATCGGAACTTATTCGTCTATCGCGCTTGCGGTGCCGATCCTCCTCTATATTCGACCCGATCGAGGTGTCGCAGGTGACGAAGACGAAAATCAAATTATCGAGCAAGAAGCAACCTGAACTCATTTGATGGATATGACGCCGTTCATCCCTGAAGACCGGCAAGTCATCGATAGTTATGGTCCGGGTCGCTTTCGCATCGCTAATGTTGTCTACGAATGTTCCGTTATTGTATTCCCTGATCGCACGATCGAGTGGCCGGTGGTAGGGTTCCACGAGGTCTCATTGCAGGGCTTTGCTCCTGTGATCGCGGCGGAACCCGCAGTCGATGTACTGTTGGTTGGGTGCGGGCCACAAATGCACCGACTCGAGCCTGGGTTACGGCGTGAATTGAGGGAAGCGGGAATCGGTATAGAGACTATGGATACCGGTGCAGCATGCCGGACGTACAACGCGTTACTAGCCGAAGGGCGTCACGTCGCAGCGGCCATAGTTATACTTCAGTGCTCAGTTACAAATTAAATTCGCTTCATGAAATTTTATGCGGATGTGAAAACGGGGCCTTTCGGCCCCGTTTCCGTTCAGTCGATATTAGTAGAGATTTTGCGCCGAGACCATGGCGTAAAGCATCGGAATAGATAGCATTGTGTTGGTTCGCGAGAACAGCATCGCTATTCGTCCTGCTGCTGGTTTCAACGAGGCATCAGCCTCAACCAGACCCAACGCAATTTGTTGTTTCGGCCAAATAATGAACCACACATTGAAGGCCATGATGAGACCCATCCACATGCCGATGCCGATTGCTGCCGACCGCCCGTTGTGATCAGTCAGGCCGATGGCCAGAGCATCAGTGAGATAGCCGTTCATATGGGCGAGAATAAGCCCGGTGACGACCGTCGCCAATGCCGACCAGCGGAACCAAAACAAAACTTCCGGTGCTATATGACCAGTGACAGCTGGACGTTGTTCTTCAGGAATTTTTGGCATGGTCGGGATCTGTACAAAGTTGAAGTACCACAGAAGACCGATCCACATGACGCCGCTAATGACGTGCAAATAACGAAAAATAAATATCAGCCAGTCGTAATCGAGATAATGCATGTTGTTATATTCCCCAACAATTCAGTTTAATTACATCCCGCCGCCGCCATTGCCGATCGCCTCGACAACAACAACCATTACAACCAGGATTATCAGCCCCATAAGAATGGTGCCGGGTAGTGATACGAGCGGATTTTTCATGAGTTTTCTTCTCTAATTCCGTTGTCTGGATAACAACCGCAGTATAGAGCAACGATCTTGTCTCGCAAGAGTCGCGGTTATTGACTGCTCAATGCGCGTATCGCCGCTTGTCCGGAACGGATACTGCCTTCAATTGTTGCTGGCAAGCCTGTGGCCGTCCAATCACCAGCAAGGACGAGGTTGCCAATGCCGGCAGCGTTTGGTGTAGGCCGAAGACGGACCTCCAGCGGAGATTGGGTGAATGTTGCGCGTTGCTCTTTGATGATGCGGTGCGCCGGCATTGGTGCATCTGGTATCGAAAGCGCCTGGGCCACATCTGACCAAAGCAACTCCGATATTTCCTTTGTAGATCGGCTCGCCAGCCCATCTGCTGCGCTAACCGTCACGGCAACAACATCGTGACGGGCAAAGAGCCATTGCGCGGTGCCGCCGATTAAGCCGAGCAACGGCATGTCGCCGGGCAGGGACACCGGTTGATTTAAACGGTAGTGGGCGTTGACGATTGCCGATGATGTCAAGGGTAACGTTAATGCCGGCAACAATTGTGCAGTTGCTTGTGGCGGTATAGCCAAAACAATTCGGTCATGAGTATCAAGTGTTTCCTCGGTTTCGTTGTAGCCCAATTTCACTGCTTTGCCTTCGGCCAGTTCAATCGACCGGAGACGGGCACCAAGTCGAATTATTCCACCACTAGCTTGTATATACTTGACCGCGGGATCGATGAATGTTTGCGAGAGACCGTTGCGAGCAATGTATGGCCGGTTGGCTTTTTCGCCTCCTAATAATAGAGGCCGCAAGACCGCCGCAAGTAGGCGGGCCGACGCGTTCTTTGGATCTGTATTTAAGGTGGCGGTAGCGAATGGCTCCCAAAACCGCTCGATCATGCTGCCTGGAGGCAAGCATTGGTCGACGGTTGTGTTTGGGCCGGCAAGAAGCAGCCGCGCTGCTAAGAGAAACTCACCAAACTTCGCATCTGGAACACCACGGCCTGATACAAGTGGCCACCACGGCGGGCCAGGTTTAAGCGTCCATTGTTGATGATTCCGCAGATCGAGGAATGGAATTTGAGCTGGTTCAACTCCCAACAACTCCTCTCGTGAACCAATGGTGTCAAGAAAGTCGAATGTTGTTCGATTGGCTCCGAGAACCAAATGGTTCCCATTGTCGATGGTTCGTCCGATCACCGAATCCTGAAAAGAACGGCACCTGCCGCCGAGTTGAGCAGCAGCTTCGTGTATAATTATGCGCCATCCATAACTGGAAGCGGCAACGCCTGCTGCAAGAGCTGAAAGCCCGCCGCCGATGATGTGGAGCGTCTTCATGGTCTGGTTATGGCACGTTGGCAGTCATCGGGCCTAGATATCGCAAGGCGGACTTCCAAGTAACAGTGTGTTTAGATTGCCAAATGACATCCCCCAAGCTGACATATTGCGCGAATGAGGTCCGCACCAATGACCGCGATCGATATCTGTCTGTCCTCTTCGCGCCGCCTGAACACCGTGATGCGCTCTTCGCGCTCTATGCATTTAACATCGAAGTGGCTAAAACTCGCGAGACCGTTAGTGAACCAATGCTTGGGCATGTCCGCCTCCAATGGTGGCGCGAGGCTATCGACGACGCCTTTAGCGGTAAAATACGGTCTCATGAAGTTATGCAGGCGTTGGGCCCGATTATCGCGAGTAATGGACTCTCTCGTTGTCATTTCGACCGACTAATCGACGCCAGGGAATACGATCTCGATGATCAACCTCTAGCAACCTTAGCGGCACTGGAAAATTATGTGGAAGGGACATCTGCCGCATTGAACTGGCTTGCGCTCGAAGTACTTGGTGCCAGCGGCAAGAACGAGAATGAGGCAGCGGGCCACGTTGGCGCGGCATGGGCGCTCGTTGGACTATTGCGAGCTTTGCCTCTTCATACATCAGTAAAGTGCGTCTATTTGCCGTCAGACCTAATGGCACGCTATGGTTTTGATCGAGAGCGTCTTGTTGCGACTCCGCCGCCGCAGAACCTTAGCGAAGCGGTGGCTGAAATTGCCGAAGTCGCGCGAGAACGCTTAGCCAAATCTCGGGCGCTAGCATCTCACGTGAAAGCAGCGGCCTTACCCGTTTTGCTGTCAGCCGTTATTGTGAGTGCTTATTTGCGCCGCTTGGCGCGTGCACATCATGATCCTTTTGCGCTCAACGCTTGGCGGCCAGCGTTGCTGCCACTCGAACTCGTAGCGAATGCTTGTTTCAAACACTATTAGGCAAATTGGAGCGGTTATCGTGAGACTAGAACTCCGATGCGTTCCTCCGTCAAAGCTTTGATTTCTACCAATTGTTCGGCGCTGCAATAATCCTCTGGCAACTGCTTGATGTATTTGTCTTGCGCGAAGAGAAACAAACCTTTGATGCTCTTAATTTGTATTTCGCTCCACATTCCGCGTCTGTCCTGCCAAGCCATGAATGCATCAAGATAGGACTTCCATTCGACGTTACATTTTTTTGCCGCAGCAGCCAGTTCAGAGGTGTGCATAACGAGAATAGCCTCTTCGTCGGGGAGTTGTGCTTCTTGAGCTTGAAGTGGGCCGGTTAGTACACAAACAATCAAAGCGCTAAATAGTGCATGTGTTGAATAATTTTTATGGCGGAGAAACAACTCTGGTAACGGCGCCATGGTTATTTCCTCTGCTGCTGGCGTTATTCCGCTGCTTCGAGTGACTGTTCTTGCCATGCCTTGAGATCGACGAGGGCCCGTTTCGAGAGGGCGGCTTTTCGATCTCGACCTTTTGGAGGCCGTCCGGCTTGAGCTAACGCAAGCGGTGGAAACAGGCCAAAATTGACGTTCATCGGTTGAAATGTTTCAGCGTCAGCGCCAGCTGTGATGTGATTGAGGATCGCCCCAAGAGCAGTTGTTATCGGCGGAAGAGTGAACAAGTGTCCAGTGCGTTCTGCCGCTGCAAATCGGCCGGCAATCAGACCGATTGCAGCGGACTCGACATAACCCTCAACACCGGTAATTTGGCCGGCGAAGCGGAGGCGCGGTTGTTTTTTCAAACGCAGTTGACCATCCAGTAGCAGCGGACTGTTAAGGAACGTGTTGCGATGAAGACCGCCAAGCCGTGCAAATTCAGCATGTTCCAACCCTGGGATCATGCGAAAGATTCGAGTTTGCTCGCTGTACTTCAACTTGGTTTGGCAGCCCACCATATTGTAGAGCGTGCCCAGCGTGTTGTCCTGTCGCAATTGGACGACCGCATGAGCGCGTCTGCCGGTGTTGGGGTCAGTCAATCCAACAGGTTTCATCGGTCCGAAGCGCGCCGTGTCGATACCTCGTTCCGCCATTACTTCAAGCGGCAGGCAACCCTCGAAGTACGGAGTGCTTTGCTCCCACTCCTTGAATTCAGTTTTTTCACCGCCGATAAGTGCGGCGATTAACGTTTCATACTGATTCTGGTCCAACGGACAGTTGATGTAATCTTTGCCGTCACCGTCGGGGCCGATTTTGTCATATCTCGACTGATACCAAGCCTTGGTGAAATCAATCGACTCTTTGTGGATAATTGGTGCAATGGCGTCAAAAAATGCCAAGGAGTCTTGGCCGGTTATATCGAGAATGCCGGCGCTTAGCGACGGTGAGGTGAGGGGCCCTGTGGCGACAATCACTTGATCCCAGTCGGCCGGTGGCAGGCCAGCGATTTCACCGCGCTCTATGGTGACAAGCGCATTAGCGGTAAGGGCCTCGGTTACATCGGCGCTGAATCCCACGCGGTCAACCGCCAGAGCGCTGCCAGCAGGGACTCTGTTGCGGTCACCGCAGGCGATGATCAATGAGTTGCACTGCCGCATTTCCTCGTGCAACAGGCCGACTGCATTGTATTCTGCGTCGTCCGAGCGAAACGAATTTGAGCAAACAAGTTCGGCAAGTCCATCTGTCAGATGCGCATCAGTTACCTGAACCGGACGCATTTCATGAAGGACAACCGGAATGCCGGCATGGACGATTTGCCATGCTGCCTCGGAACCCGCGAGGCCGCCGCCAATTATATGGATAGGCTTAACTACCGAATTGCTCATGAAGCCATGACATCAGGATTGCTTTGTCCGATCAAGCGTTGTGCTCCGGTGCGAACGCCTCTTGTGGTTTGGCAAAGACGCGCAAAGTGTATTCGTTGAGGCGCATCATGGGCTTTTGGCTGAAGCTTACAAATTTGGAAGATACGACAAAGTGATGCTCCGCGCCGACGCCCAACAGCCAATCAATAATGTCATGTGTAAACGAGTTGCTGTGCATCACGTTCAGCGACGCAACGTATAGACTTTCACCGGTTCCTCAATACCACGTAGAAAATGATCTCCCAAATCCTCGACTTCGCGCGTTGTGTGTTGTGCGAATTCACTGGAAAAGACGATCGGCATTTTTAATTCTGAAGCCAACCTTTCGAGCCGCGAGACAGCATTAACCGCAGGGCCGTTAATTGTGAAATCGAGCCTTTTTTCAGCACCAATATTACCGAACATTACGTCACCAACATGAAGAGCGATGCCTTGCGAAAGTGGTTGTTTGCCGGCTTCAACGCGCTTCTTGTTGGGTTCGGCAATATTACTGATGGCTTGTTCTGCTGCGGCAAGAGCGACCTCGCATTCCGCATTCGCAACACGGGCGCGACGGGACAAAGGAAAAATTACTAGCATCGCATCGCCAATGAATTTGAGAATTTCACCGCCGGCTTCTTCGACCGCACCGGCAAGACATTGAAAGAAATCATTTAGCGTCTCGATCATCTCGTCACGCGGCGTAGTTTCGGAAAGCTCCGTTGACTGCCTTAGGTCGCATTGCCAGAGGACGGCGGGAATTGTTTGACCATGACCACGCTGAACTTCGCCATTGAGGACGCGTTGACCGGCGATGTGGCCAACGTAGGTGTCAAGCAGGTTTGCTGTAGTTCGGCGAAGTGCAGTTACTTCCAGCAGGCGTGAGGCGATTGAGGTGACTCTGTAGAGTTCCAACGTCTCGGCACTCGAGAAACCGCCTGGACAAACAGTCACGAATGATATTGCCGTGCGCTCGCCACCTGAGAATTCCAGCGGCATGGCCAAATAGTCCGTGCCACCGGCATCCGCGATCTCCTGAGCGATTGGGTAGTCCGGCATGTCATTCGGATCGTCGAGGGCAAAGCGAACGGAAACGCCTTCCTCATAAACAGCCCGCTGCGGGCTTTGCTGAAACAGGGTCATGTCCTGAAGGCCGTGTGGGCCATTAAGCTCTGTAGCGTCTTTTCCACGCCATTTGACGACGTAGTAACCCGAAATTTGTGGATGCAGAGTTCCAACCGTCACACTCGTTCTCAAGAGAGGTAATCCGTCTGCCTCAATATGCTGGCTTAGATCGTTCAAAAAAGACGTCAAATCTTGCTTCATGTCGACTGTGATTGGACCGCCAATGTTTACACTGAAGTCAGGGCCGCGGCGTGCCATATAGGCGGCGCGCGCACTCGCGACGAGGGTTTTAGTTGGAATGCAGTCGACATTGACGCAGGTTCCACCGAATAGCTTGCGTTCGATGATGGCCGTTTTCATTCCCTCTTTTGTCAGTCGTGCGGCCAACGCCGGTCCTGATTGCCCTGTCCCGATGATTATTGCGTCAAAGTTTTTGGCAATTGTTTGCTCCCGGGTTCTTTTATGGCTGGTCAGTTGACCTCGACTTGCCCTTACGCGCGTTTGCGTTCGCGCTGCAGTGGTGCTGGTTTTGCAAGTTGATGGGCCAGATATTGGCCCGTATACGATGCCTCAATTCCAGCAATTTCTTCCGGAGTTCCGCTACCAACGACATAACCGCCCTTATCACCACCGTCGGGGCCTAAATCAACGATGAAATCAGCGGTCTTGATGACCTCCATATTGTGCTCGATGACAATAATCGTATTACCCTGATCGACCAGAGCATGAAGGACCTCGAGAAGCTTTCGCACATCGTCGTAGTGGAGCCCTGTCGTCGGTTCATCGAGAATGTAGAGTGTGCGCCCTGTTGCCCGCCGCGAAAGCTCTTTCGCAAGCTTCACTCGCTGCGCTTCACCGCCTGAGAGGGTGGTCGCGGGTTGCCCGACATGGATGTAGCCCAGACCAACGCGTTGCAGTGTTGTAAATTTATCGCGGATTGTTGGAACTGCTTTGAAAAAATCTGCAGCATCATCAACTGTCATCGCAAGTACGTCGGCTATAGATTTGTTTTTAAAAGTTATTTCAAGAGTTTCTCGATTGTACCGTTCACCTTTGCAGACGTCACACTGAACATAGACGTCGGGGAGGAAATGCATTTCAATCTTGATTACGCCGTCACCTTTGCATGCCTCGCAGCGGCCTCCCTTGACGTTGAATGAAAAGCGACCGGCGGCGTAGCCACGGGCACGCGCCTCGGGCAAGCCCACAAACCAGTCTCGAATGGGCGAGAAGGCGCCGGTATAGGTTGCCGGATTGGAACGCGGCGTTCGGCCAATGGGCGATTGATCAATATCGATCACCTTGTCCAGATGTTCATACCCTTTGATTGCGCTGTGCTCGCCAGGATTGTTGCGCGCGTTGTTGAGACGCTTTGCGAGACCCAGGTAAATCGTCTCGATGACAAGTGTTGATTTGCCGCTACCAGAAACGCCTGTGATCCCGGTGAGCGTTCCAAGCGGAATATCAACATTGATATTCTGAAGGTTGTTTGCGCTCGCCCCTTCGATGCGCAAAACTTGGCTTCGATGGCCAAGACGTCGCTGTTTCGGTATTGGGATCTGCTTAACGCCCGTAAGATACTGTGCGGTTAGACTAGCCGGCGTGTTCATGACCTCGGTCGGGGTGCCACTGGCCACGACTTGCCCCCCATGTCTTCCTGCTGCAGGACCCATATCGACCAAAAAGTCCGCGGCGAGCATTGCTTCTTCGTCATGTTCGACAACAATTACCGTATTGCCGAGATCACGCAGGTGTTTCAGGGTTTCTAGAAGTCGGCCATTATCGCGTTGATGCAAGCCAATCGAAGGCTCGTCAAGGACGTACAAGACGCCAGTAAGCCCCGAGCCGATTTGCGAAGCGAGTCTAATACGTTGGCTTTCACCGCCGGAAAGCGTCCGTGAAGTACGGCTAAGCGATAGGTATTCAAGACCTACATTGTTGAGAAATCCCAACCGCTCATTAATCTCTTTGAGGATGCGATAGGCGATCTGCTGCTGTTTCTTGCCGAGATGGTTGTTAAGCTCTTGAAACCAGAGATGGACTTCTGCGATGGACATGAGGGCCACTTCGCCGATATGCAGCCCGTGGATCTTGACCGCAAGCGCTTCTGGCTTGAGGCGGTAGCCGTTGCAATCTTTACAGGGGTGAATCGTCTGATAACGGGTTAACTCGTCACGCACCCATGCGCTGTCAGTCTCGCGCCAACGCCGCTCCATGTTTGGAATAATTCCCTCAAACGCCTTATTCGTGCTGTAGGTCCTGAGCCCGTCATCGTATTCGAGTCTGATCGTTTCTTTTCCGCTGCCAAACAGAACGGTGTTGCGGATATTTTCAGGGAGATCTTTAAACGGCGTTCGCGTAGATACGCTGAAATGCTTAGCTATACTGTCGAGTGTTTGGCGGTAGTACGGGGAAGATGAATTGGCCCATGGTCCGATGGCGCCATCGGCGAGGCTTTTTTCGTCGTCGGGGACGACCATTGCAGCGTCGAAATGCATCGTCGTACCCAAGCCGTCGCACGACGGACAAGCACCGAATGGATTGTTAAACGAAAACAATCGCGGCTCAATTTCATCGATTGAAAATCCTGAAACCGGGCACGCAAAACGTGCTGAAAAGGTTGTTCGCACCTCGGTGTCTGCGTTTTCCGCAAAGACCAAACCGTCGGTGAGTGTTAGCGAGGTTTCTAGGGAATCCGCGAGACGTTGAGCGACGCCATCTTTGACCACGACACGATCGACAACGACCTCAATGTAGTGCTTCACCTTCTTGTTGAGCGTTGGGACCTCTTCGATGTCGTAAAGTTTGCCGTCAACTTTCACCCGTTGGAAGCCTCGCTTCCGCAATTCGACAAGATCCTTGCGGTATTCGCCCTTCCGGCCGCGGACCACTGGCGCTAGAAGAAAGAGTCGCGTGCCTTTGGGCATCTCAAGGATGCGGTCGACCATTTGGCTGACAGTCTGGCTCTCGATTGGCAAACCTGTTGCCGGTGAATACGGGATGCCAACCCGTGCATAGAGTAGCCTGAGGTAGTCGTGAATTTCCGTGACAGTTCCCACGGTCGATCGGGGGTTTCGGCTTGTGGTTTTTTGTTCGATGGAGATCGCTGGTGATAGACCTTCGATGAGATCCACATCGGGCTTCTGCATCATTTCTAAAAACTGTCTGGCATATGTGCTCAGGCTTTCGACATAACGTCGCTGTCCTTCAGCGTATATTGTGTCGAACGCGAGCGACGATTTGCCGGACCCGCTAAGGCCGGTAATAACGACAAGCTGGTCGCGGGGAAGGTCGATATCGACGTTCTTCAGATTGTGTTCGCGTGCGCCGCGAACGCTGATCATTTTTTGCATGGATAATCCGGTGATGCACACTGCATGCGGGCGATTAAGACTATAAGGTCGAAGCCTCCGCAATACGACTCCGAACCCAAGAATGAAAAGCTAATGATTGAGAGTGATCATTCAATTCCAACTATGTCTTCCGTGAGCGCTTGCAACCAACAGATTGGCGTGTAGAGTGTTTACTGGCTCAACCTAGAAGGCATTAGACGATGGCAGGCTCGATCAACAAAGTCATTCTTGTCGGCAATCTTGGTCGCGATCCTGAAGTCCGTTCGATGCAAAATGGCAATAAAGTCGCCAATTTACGCATTGCGACAAGTGAGCGCTGGCGTGATCGAACGTCCGGCGAACAACAGGAACGCACCGAATGGCATTCGGTCGTGATTTTTAACGAGCATTTGCTGGGTGTTGCCGAAAAATTTTTGAAAAAGGGTTCAAAAATTTACTTGGAAGGTCAATTACAGACTCGAAAATGGACCGACAATCAAGGTCAGGAAAAGTACTCCACAGAAATAGTCCTCAACAAATTTCGTGGTGAACTACAAATGCTCGATTCGCGAAGCGACAGTGGTGGGTCATCGTATAGTGCCGCTCCAATTCCAGCATCGTCTGATTCGGGCGGCGGAGATATGGAACGCGCGAGTGCTGACGCGGATTTGGACGACGAAATTCCATTTTAGATCTCATTTCAGGCATCCGTTTCTGCTGCGGAGTAAATTAGTCTAGAGAACCGCGGGCTCTGCCGTGAAAATTCTTCTTGAGTGACACTAAAAGAGCCTCCGGGACATTGTTGTTTGATGAAATCTCAGTGTCTCGGCGCACTGGCTGGTTTTGGGGCTGATTTGGCGTTTGATTTAACGCCTTTTTTTTGCATCCAATTTAGTGGAAAATTAGCTTATTTCGTTGTTACGTGGCATTAAATAAGCTAGATTTAGTAGATATTAACTTACCTTCGCTGGCGTCGACGCTGATGTCGTATCGCGCCATCTATTGCTTGTCTTCAACAACTCCAGATTGACCTTGAACGATACACCAACTGCGCCTGAATCCTTCGATATCGTACCAGTAACGATCGAAGAGGAAATGAAACGCTCCTATCTCGATTACGCGATGAGCGTGATCGTCAGTCGTGCGTTGCCTGACATTCGCGACGGCCTAAAGCCTGTCCACCGCCGTATTCTTTATGGAATGAAGGAAGGCGGATTCGACTCAAGCCACGTCTACCGTAAATCTGCCCGGATTGTTGGCGATGTCATGGGTAAATATCACCCCCATGGAGATCAAGCGATCTATGACGCCTTGGTTCGTATGGCGCAACTATTCTCGATGCGCCTGCCGCTTATTGATGGGCAGGGTAATTTCGGTTCCATGGACGGCGATCCTCCCGCTGCATTTCGATACACCGAGGCAAGACTTGCGCGAACCGCTGAAGCGCTCCTGGACGACATCGATAAAGAAACAGTCGATTTTCAGGCGAATTACGATGATACAGACCACGAACCGACGGTTCTTCCGGCGCGGTATCCCAACTTGTTGGTCAATGGAGCAGGCGGAATTGCAGTCGGCATGGCAACCAATATTCCTCCTCATAATTTGGGTGAAGTGTTGGGCGCCTGTATGGCCTATATCGACAATCCGGGGATGTCTATCGACGAACTGATGGAATTTGTGCCAGGACCGGATTTTCCCACAGGCGGCCTCATAATGGGGCAATTGGGCGTCATATCTGCGTACCACACAGGCCGCGGGTCGGTTGTTATGCGTAGCCGTACAAAGATAGAAACACGGAGCCAGGATCGGGAAGCGATTATCGTCACCGAACTGCCCTATCAGGTTAACAAAGCGCGTCTTGTCGAGCGGATTGCTGAAGTTGTCCGTGATAAGATTGTCGAAGGCATTTCTGACCTTAGGGACGAGTCAGATCGTGACGGGGTTCGAGTTGTTATTGAACTCAAGCGCGATGCGATGACAGAGGTGGTGCTCGCTCAGCTTTATCGTTCAACGCCTCTACAGACGAGCTTTGGTGTGAACATGCTCGCGCTCACCGACGGGCGCCCCTCGACTGTGAACCTAAAGGAAATTATCAGCGCCTTCGTTGAATTTCGCGAGGAGGTAATTACTCGGCGCACGGTCTTCGAACTACGGCGCGCTCGTGACAGGGCCCATGTTTTAGTTGGGCTATTGGTAGCTATAACCAATCTTGATCCCGTAATTACACTCATTCGCGCGGCCAGCGACCCGGCGACGGCTCGTGAAAAATTGACATCGCAAGATTGGGCGGCGGGAGAGGTCGCTGGATTCATCGGGTTGCTCGACGATCCAGGCCACGAAGTTATCGATGGTCACTATCGGCTGTCGGAGGTGCAAGCACGAGCGATTCTTGAACTTCGCTTACAGCGCTTGACGGGTATGGAGCGCGATAAGCTTGGTGAGGAAATGGCGGCTCTTGCTGACCAAATCTCGGGATATTTGGAAATTCTCCAGTCACGACCGCGATTGTTGGAAGTTATGCGTGCTGAAATGACTGAAATGCGCGAGAAATTTGCTGACCCTCGACGTACCGAGATCATGGAGTCGGAAATCGAGCACGATATCGAAGACCTTATCCAGCGCGAGGATATGGTCATTACGGTAACGCATGGCGGTTACATCAAGCGTGTTCCGCTGTCTGCATACCGGGCTCAACGTCGCGGCGGCAAGGGTCGCTCTGGTATGTCAACGCGTGAGGAAGACGTTGTAAGCAACGTTTTTGTTGCCTCAACTCATGCGCCGATCTTGTTTTTCTCAACACGCGGAATGGTTTATCAACTCAAGGCATGGCGTTTACCACAGGGCACCCCACAGGCGCGCGGCAAGGCCATGGTCAATTTGTTGCCGCTCCAGGATGATGAAGCGATTTCCACGGTCATGGCGCTGCCGGAGGACCAGGAAAGCTGGGAGGCGCTGGCCGTTATGTTCGCCACATCGCACGGCAATGTGCGGCGCAATAAATTAGCCGATTTCACCAACATTAAGGCGAACGGTAAGATCGCGATGAAGCTTTCCGAAGGCGATCATTTAGTCAATGTGTGCACATGTACAGATGGTGATGATGTTCTGCTGGCGGCTCGCGGCGGCAAATGTATTCGTTTCCGTGTCACCGATGTCCGCGTGTTCAGTGGTCGTGGATCGACGGGTGTCAGAGGTATGCGGCTTGGCAAGGACGACGCCGTAATTTCCATGTCGATTCTGCGTCATGAAGAAATCGACATTGAAGCGCGCGATAATTATCTCAAAGCTGCGGCTGCTCAAAGACGGTCGGAGGGTGTCGATGAGACGACTGACGACACGCCAGCTACGGATGAAAATGGCGATGCGATGAAACTCACGTCCGAGCAGTTCAATGAAATCGCCGAGCGCGAGGAGTTTATTCTAACGATAACCGAAAATGGCTTCGGTAAACGAAGCTCTGCATATGAATATCGAATTACAAACCGTGGTGGCAGCGGTATCGTCAACATCGAAACGAGTGATCGGAACGGCACAGTTGTCGGGGCATTTCCAGTTGAAGCAAACGATCAAATCGTGCTTGTTTCGGATGCTGGGCAACTCATCCGTGAGCCAGTTGACGACATCCGAATTGCCGGTCGCCGGACACAGGGTGTGACATTGTTCGATGTTGAGGGCGACGAACGTGTCACATCGATAAGTCGACTTCAGGATGTCGATGATGATGATGTCGAAGGCTTCGACGACGACGATACTAATGAAGTTCACGTTGACGACGTGCCCGACGAGGCCGCGAACGACGCTGCTGACTGAAATTAAACCGGGGAACGGATATGGCAAAACATCGCGTTGGCGTTTACCCGGGTACCTTTGACCCGATTACCAACGGTCACGTCGATATTATTACACGGGTGGCGATGCATTTGACGGACCGTCTGATTATTGGGGTCGCTGAGAATGCCGGGAAGAGTCCGCTTTTCGATGTGAATGAGCGGGTGGCTATGGTGCAGGAAGAAGTTGTCCGCATTTCACGCGACATTGAGGGCGTGATCGAAGTAATGCCCTTCGGAAATCTCCTTGTTGACTATGCTGCGTCTGTTGGTGCGGATGTTGTAATCCGAGGATTACGAGCGGTATCTGACTTCGAGTATGAATTTCAGATGTCGGCGATGAACAATCGACTCGCTCCCGCAATCGAAACGGTTTTTCTCATGGCGACAGATCACAACCAATTCATCTCGTCGCGTCTGGTTAAAGAAGTTGCAAAGCTTGGTGGCGAGATCACACATTTTGTTTCGCCGCATGTTGCTGAGATGGTTCGTCGGAAGTTAGTCTGACGATTCGTCGCTTTTTTCAGAAACAGGTGCCGGAAAAGCTGAGCCGTCACGCCAATTTACATTTATTGGCACCTCACCACGAGCCTGCGCTAATCCATCTTTTGCTACTTCGTCGGCCGGCTGTTTGTTGAGCGCCGAGTCAAACTGAACTGCTGCTTCCGCGAGGCGTGCGGTTTGCAGCAGAAACTTTCCATAAGCGATGTTTGCGTCAGGTAATGCGCCATCACCTTTGGCGGCTGTCGCAAGATACTCACCTGCCTCGTCGAGGCGTCCCATTGCGATGAAAGTGAGTCCGAGTTCGTAATGCAGTGCGCGAAAACGAGGAAACAGTTTGAGGCCCTCGATCAACCTGCGTTCAGACGCGAGGAATTTTTCATGCAGCCTATGGACCTGACCGAGGCCGATATAAGCGATCGGATCTTTGCGCGCTCGGCGGAGATATTCTTCGTACACGGCTATCGCTTCTTCGTAACGTCCGAGGGCTGTTAGTGAAACTGCGAGATTTAGGCGGTTTGCATTGGATGAGGGTCTTGTGCGAAGGCCAGCTTCAAATGATGAGATGGCTTCTTCATATTGCCCTTGTTCGCGTAACAGTAAGCCTCGAAGGTTTAGGGCCTTCTCATAGTCGGGAACAATTTCCAGTGCTCGCATTGCTGCCTTCATGGCTTCAGCACTGTTGTTATTGCGCCTTAGAATATCGCCGAATGATACGTGGGCCGTTGCATTTGACGGTTTGAGTTCGGTCGCTCGGCGAGCGAAGTCGATGGCCTCCGTCATTTTGCCTCGTTCGGCCATAAGGACGGCAAGGCTGTGATTTGCGTCAAAATTATCTGAGTTGATCTCGATTGCATTTCGAAATGCTGAAATTGCATCGTCTATCTTGCCTGCTTGGCGCAAGGCTTCACCAAGATTGCTTTGGAATTGGGAGTTGCGTGGATCTCGCTCCACTGCCTCACGAAGAAGCTCAATGCCTTCCTCGACTCTACCTAATTGGGCGACCGCAATGCCCAGCATGTGCAGGCATTCAGTGTGCTCAGGGTCAGTCGATAATATCTCTCGATAGGCGCGTTCTGCGTCGATGATACGTTCTTCTTCATGCAGCTTGCGGGCTTCCGCAAATTCTTCTTCCGTATTGCTCAACGCGATGTCCTATTTGCGAAGTGTTTAATTTGGGTCAATTACAGTTTTAATCTAAACGCAACATAACTCAGTAAACAAACCCAAGCAAAGAGCATGTAAGGTATCGCGTGGGAACTTGGAACGGCGTTTTATTGGGTGAATTCATTATGGCGCAGCGCTGCCGTAGGGAGATCAGAGGATTGGCGTTCTTTGTTCTGATGGTTTTCACCAGCCAACTTGCTTTGGCCAGCGAATTGGACGACAGACAGCACCCTCTGGTCGGTCAATTGCTTGTGGCATCACCCAGTATGGGCGACCCACGCTTTGTCGAGGCCGTTATCTTGATGGTGCAACATTCATCGCAAGGCGTATTGGGGTTGGTAATCAACAAGCCAGTTCTTGATATAGGTCTTGACCAAATTGTCGAAGATTTTGGCTATGTGGATGCGGTCCCCGACAACACGGCCAGGGTACATTTTGGTGGTCCTGTAGAGCCGAATCAGATCTTTGTTGTCCATTCCAGCGATTATTCGTCGGACAGCATGATTTCCATAACTGAGGCAATAGGGATCTCTGGAGATCAAAGAGCTCTGCTCGACACATTCGGCGGTAACGGACCGAGGGAGTTTATTATTGTTATGGGTTATGCCGGCTGGGGTGCAGGATAGCTTGAGAATGAGATTGCCCGTGACGATTGGAAAATAGCGACCGCGGATCACAATATTATTTTCGATGCTGACTACGGAACGAAATGGCTGCGTGCCTTTCGACGGCGCTTTATCGAACTCTAGATTTGTGATTGAGGCAGTATTGTCCTGTAAACTGGGGTTGCGAACGATCAAGCCACCGCATGTGCTAAGTGGGTGTTTGGTGCAGTGGGGGTCACATTCCATATTGTAATGACTGACACGCTTCCGCGTAACTTGTTACGGTGAAGGCAATTAAGAAGCCTTGCGCTCGAGATGGCGGCATTGAACTAATTCATTTTGCCCACTGAGTTTGACCATCGGCCGTATGGCCGGTTTATATTGGTACAACAGTAGCGCTTGTATAGAGATTGAGGAGATACGGATGAGTGACGATCAAAGCACACCTTTCATTCCCAAAAAACGGCCCCCAATAAATGTAAAATGGGTGTTTGTGTTTGGCATCCTAGTCTCAGGACTATCGCGCAATACAGGGTTCAGTTGGACTGAATCCCTGCTCGTTCTTATTGTCTTTCTGCTGATTATTATTGCGGTGGTACTTGAGGAGACGCGCGATATTCTTCGCAGCCAGCTAAGTTAGTTAATCATTGCCCTATTCAGCTGGAGCAGGCGTCCGTTGAATAAGCAACCAAAGCGCTGCGCATGCAGCCGCTGCAACCGGTAAAATAATACCCAAATTGACCACCTGCCAACCAAGAGCGTGTTGCAACGCGCCTGAACTGAAGCTTGCTGCTGCGACTGTCCCAAACACCAGAAAATCGTTGAACCCCTGTATTTTGGCGCGTTCTTTTGGCTCATAAGTCGTTGCCAAAAGCGACGTTCCGCCGATAAACATGAAATTCCAGCCGACACCGAGCAAGACAAGGGCTGCCCAAAATTGTGCGATCTC